>CAYTLI010000007.1:4415-31411 GCA_964438455.1 uncultured Pseudohongiella sp. | reverse complement strand
CATGACTCGCAGACGCAGTCGGATACGAAGCGCGGCTTGTCTTTGAAAGAGAATCGCACGGCGCCGCACATGCAGGAGCCTTTGTGTTTGTCTTGCATAAGGCTTCTTGTTCCTGGTGTTACTGACCTATCTGATCCAGCATGCTGTAGGCAAAACGGCTGGAGACCACGTTCATGTCCAGGGAATATAAACCGGTACGCGCGGTCATGTACAAGGTTCTGCCATCACGACCACCAAACGCGACGTTGGCCGGATTCTCCGGCACTTCGATTTCTTCCAGCAAGTCACCTGCTGCACTGTAGATCGAAACCTTGCCTGCCCAGGTCAGGTAGACATTGCCACGCTCATCCATGGTCATGCCATCGGAACCCTGGTCAGCGAACTCGATGCGGTTGGAAAGAGTAAAGTCGGGATTGATGTCGTACCGAAATACCTTGCGCAATTCCGTACTGGCCACGTAAAGATGTGCGCCATCTTCGGTACCGATAATGCCGTTGGGTTTCGGCACATCGGTAACAATGGCGCTTACTTCGTCTCGCTCAGGGTTTACCCAGTAAACATACTCACCTGGTTGCGACGGGTCGCCTTCAGGATAGCGGTAACGAGGGTCGGTGAAATAAAAGCCACCATTACGATGAACCCAAATGTCGTTCGGGCTGTTGAATGGCTGGTCGTTATAACCGGAAACAATGACCTGGGTATTGCCGCGGGATTGCAGTTTTGTGATGCGCTGCCCCGACTGCTCACAGATCAATACCGAACCATCCAGGTCCAGGGTGAGCCCGTTGGCATGATTGCTGGGCTCAAGCGCGACGCTGATGTTGCCCCGTGAGTCCAGCTGGTGAACGCGATTGTTGTCGATGTCGGTAAAGTAGAGACTGCCATCCAGTGCACGCACCGGCCCTTCCAGGAATGCGAATCCATCTGCAACCTGTTCAACCTGTGCGCCAGCCGAGATGAGACCCTGTGCATTGGCACCGAACACACACAAGAACAACACTGGTAAAAAACCAGGTGCTAACAGTGAAGATTTGATCATTACACCCTCCCGGCACGAGAGAGTCAGTCAGATTCTGTCGTGCAGTAGTTTACTGTTCTCTGGAACCTGCAAAAGAGAATGAGGGTTACCATACCGCGATTTGAAGGTAGGTACATTGATTTTCAGCAAGACATCTTTTTGCAATCCAGGATCAGGACTGCAGGCATTGGGCCAGATCAAGTTTTGGGGGGGACATGGAGATAGTGAATGGTGCCGCCTGGGAGAGGGCGTTCATACCCAGAAGGTTACGCCCGCCGCGCTCGACCACTGCGAACTCAACGGCGCCGAGGTTGCAACCTTTACCGATGATGAGGCGCTCAGCACGATAAACATCAAGCAGCTTGACCTTACCGCTTGCCAGACGCGCGCCGACGCTGCGGACTTTTTCGAGCTTGTTCAATTTCTGAATTTCTCGAAACAAATCCCGGTTTATGGTCACCATGCTTGCGCCGGTATCCAACAAGAAATCGCCAGCCACACCACCGAGCTCTGCACGGAGTTCAAAGCCACCTGATCCCGTTTGGGTCAACGGTACAGAGAGATCAAGGATTGGTGTTGTATGGAAAACAGTTTCCGCCTGCAGGGGAATTGCATAAAGGAAGAACAGAAGTGCAAATAACGCTGTGAGCTGGCGCTGGCTGCGGAAATCGAGAGTTGTAGTTGGCTTCATACTGGCACCAAATCTTATGTTGAAAGGTTCTGGTGCAAATATCCGTGCAATTAGCGAGCCATCTGTAAGTCATTGATTTTTAAGCATACAGCTCAAGCTCCACACATAATTCTGCACTCTCACGGTGCAGAAATGCACCATAATAGTGCGCTCGATCGCGCTGGCCGCTCAGCGGCTGATATCGGGACGTGAGTACCGACAGGTGTGCAGCGAGTCTTTCTATGAGTCTTTCCATATTGACTATATAGATTTTATCTATTTCCAATTATTGGATTTTATATCATTGCTTATCACCGGATTTTGTATATTCCTGCTCTGAGCAGGTTTGTTGGCTGCGAATTTATTAGAGGAGAACTTCAAATGCTTAAGTATGTCATTGCAGCTGGAGCGCTCGGTGCCCTGATAGCGCTCCCGTCCACAGCAGCAGCACAGGAGCAGAGCGCAACAGAGGCTACGGTTAAGGTCTGGAAAACTGATTTTAGTGGCCGCCCTCCCTTCAAGCGTGTGCTTAAGGAAGTGTCTCTGGCTGAAGCCGCAGCCCTGGAAGCCGAGCCCGGACTGATTGAAACGGTGAAGAAGCGCGTGGTGAATTTCTCTGGCAAGCCTCCGTTCAGACGCAAAGTTCAGGAAGTGGAAGTGATTGAAGCTGCCAGCCTGGAAATAGAAAGCGCTTCAGAACCAAAATTCAAGAGTCCCTTGCGAACCAATAAGGCAAGACTAAAACGTCATCCTTAACTCCCCTGGCTGCTATTTCTGAAACAGCATTTTCAGAAATAGCAGCAAATTTTTTAACTATCTAGTTAGGCGAGCGTTGCCAGTTTCACGCTCGGCTGCCTGCGCCTGAAATTTGATTCAGATTGCTATGACCCACACTCCATTCATGTAGATGGGCAGGACCGTCGTAACCGACTTCGTTATTTCATCGCAATGAACTATCCATTCAATCAGAACAACCTCGGAGAGGGTGCTGTATATCTGTCTCTGTATAACGAGTTGTTTCTGAATCTCGAGCAGAGTATTGGAAATAATCGCTATGTTGATCATTTCGACAGGAATCGTACCTACGCGGCACTGGGCTATAGTTTGACTGATTCAATGCGAATGCAGTTTGGCTATATGCATCAGGAGACCGACAACGTTGGCAAAGGGCAGTGGCAGTTCAACCTGTTCCACAGTTTCTGATCGGGATTTCTCGAGGCTAATTGCATCTAGCTAAATAACTATCCAATTGATCAGCGAATCTTTTCCTGTCTGCTTGTGACATCGCTGTCGGCCCACCAGTGTGAATACCACTTGCACGCATTGTGTCCATGAAGTCCCGCATGTTTAGTCGCGCCTTGATGTTGCTGGTAGTGAACAATTCTCCGCGCGGGGACAGAGCCAAAGCACCTTTCTCTATCACTTCCGCAGCGAGTGGAATGTCCTGAGTAACCACCAGGTCCCCTTTGCCAACACGTCTTACGATCTCATCGTCGGCAACATCGAAACCGCTCCCTACTTGCATCGCGCGTATACAAGGAATCGGAGGCAGGTTTAGTGGCTGGTTGGCAATAAAGGTGGTTTCGATTCCTGTTCGCTCCGCGGCGCGACAGAGAATATCGCGAATAACCCTTGGGCAAGCATCGGCATCAATCCAGATCGACAAGTGAGTAAATTCCTTTGGGCTAAATCGATGAAGATTCTATCGGCGATTCTCTTGAGGTACGAAAATCTTCAGGCTCACTATTTATGCCTAATTCTTGATGCGATTAGCCAGAGTGAGACCAAGCCATGCCATAGGCAGATAAGCGAACAACAGGTCTACAGCGATAAACCAGATTGGCGCGGGAATGGTGACACTGGCAACGACGCCACCGAGCAGGAACAACGCACCCATGCCGTAGGCCAGGATCATTATCTGGTTTGCGGCAATCAGGCAAGTAGTCAGCACACCGGTCAGTGTTCCCAGTGCGTGTGCCAGGAAAGGCACCAAAAAATTCACTGGCCCCATCAGGTGGATAGTCTCGGCCAGGGATTCCATGGTGGACATGTCCACACCTTCTGGCGGCGGAATAAGCATTGGGCCGACCGTAACCAGGGTGATATTGACGATGCTGCCAACGATGAAGCCGATCAAAACCGCGAAAACATTTCTGATTATTGTGTGCATTCTTAACTCTCCCGGAAGGCGTGTTCTTCTGCCTGGCATCAACCCTTAGCTCTTTTAATACAGGGCCTACAGTACTTCATCTGCGGACCTATCCCAAGTCTCACAAGAGGGGAAACTCCCGGGTGGTGAATTTCGCCAAATTACGCCGATTTTTACAGGAATTAGCCGGTTTCTGGAGGCCAAAGAAAGTCTAACTTGCTGTATTTATTGCAATTATTGAGTTGGCATGGATCTCGCAATACTTATCTGTACTACTGGAAAAATTGGTGTGAATGCCCAATACGCGCGAACCGCGACGGCGGAGTAAATTATGAAAGCATTAGGTAATTTGATCGTTATTTTTCTCATGATCCTTGGCGCCCTCGCCCTGATCCCGCTGGCCGCCATGGGTGTCGGCATCGTCATGGGCGTGCTCTGCCTCGCCATCTGGTTTGTCCCCTTCTGGATCATTGCCACCTCGGACAAGACCACGGGATTTGAGAAGATCGCCTGGCTGCTGGCCATGATCTGTCTGAGCTGGTTCGCCTGGGTGTTCTATTTCTTCCTGGCTCCTATAAAGCCAAGACGTCGTTACACTCGCTATGACGATGACTACTTCTACGACTACCGCTAGGCGCTGACCGCGGGTCAGGTAAAAATCGGGAGGATTGGAAAAACTTCTGTATTTTTTCCCTGACCCCTTTTATCTTATCGGGCGCTCTCGCAAGGAAGTCATGATGCCCATCATCGAAGTCAGAGATCTGGCGAAGCAATACCCGCTTCCCGATAACAAGTCGGAAAAATTTTTTGCCGTAAATGGCGTCTCCCTGCACATAGAGGCTGGAGAAATATTCGGCATCCTGGGGCCAAATGGTGCAGGGAAAACCACCACGCTGGAGATGCTGGAAGGTTTGAATGATATCGATGGCGGCGAGGCTTCCATCGATGGCATTGATGTCAGCACTAATCCCTACAAGGTAAAACAAGTCATTGGTGTGCAACTGCAAGCCAATGAGTACTTCGATAACGTCAACCTGGAAGAGCTGCTTGCCCTGTTCGGGGCACTGTATAGCCGCGCCATAGACCCAATTGCATTGCTGAAAAAAGTTCAGCTTGAAGAAAAAGCGAAAGCCAAGCCTGCGAATCTGTCCGGTGGGCAAAAGCAACGCTTCTCTATTGCCTGCGCCCTGGTCAACGAACCCAAGGTGCTGTTTCTCGATGAACCCACTACTGGTCTCGATCCACAGGCAAAGAGAAATCTCTGGGAGCTGGTGCGTGATCTCAACAGCACCGGCATGACGATTGTGTTAACCACACACAACATGGAAGAAGCTGAACAGCTGTGTGATCGACTGGCTATTATGGACAAGGGCAAGATCATCGCCGAGGGCACGCCTCAGGAGTTGATCCTGCAGTTCGCTCCGGAACCACCGGAAGCGCCGCTGCACGGTGATCTGGAAGATGTGTTCCTTGCCCTGACCGGCCATGAGTTGCGGGAGTAAACCATGCTGACTGCACTGCAACGACATCTCACCAGCGTGTTCCTGAAAATCTTCTGGCGCGATCGGCGCTCGATTTTTTTCAGCCTGTTTTTCCCGATCATCTTCATGACGGTATTCAGTTTCGCCAACAGTCGCGAGCAACAACCGATCAACATCGGTATCGTGAACGATTCCGGCAGCAGCATCGCCGAGGATTTTGCCCAGATGCTGATAGCAAGCCCGCTGTTCAATGTCAGCGTCGGTGAGGAAGCGCGCTTGCGTGACGAACTCATTGCTGGTGAGCAGACAATGGTGTTGATGCTGCCGGCAGATTTCGATGCCAACTTGGGTGAAGAAACTTCGGGGATCAACGTGGTCGTCGATGCAGCACAGGTTACCCAGCTCAACCTGATCATGCCGGTACTGCAGCAGACACTGCTGTCCATAGAACGTGAGTTCCGCGGCATCGAACCCATGTTTGCCATCGAGATCGAAGACGTGCAGGCACGCTCACAGCGCTATATCGATTTCCTGCTCCCCGGCCTGATGGCGTTTACCCTGATGCAGCTGTCCATAGCAGGCAGCGGGTTCAACATTGTCGAGTATCGCCGCAAGGGCATACTCAAAAGACTGTTCGTCACACCAATCGAACCAAAGGACTTTATTACCGCCATCGTGCTGGCGCGCATGGCTATAGTCCTGGTGCAGCTCTCGGTGCTGATTCTTTTTGCCGTGATGCTGCTGGATATCCGCATCGTGGGTAATTTCTTCGCCTACTATTTTGTGGTGATTCTCGGCACTATCGTGTTTCTCTGCCAGGGTTTCTGCCTGGGCAGCCTCGCCAAGACCCAGGAGGCCATTGGCGCACTGGGCAACATCGTCATCATGCCCCAGATATTCCTGTCGGGTATCTTCTATCCGATTGATTCCATGCCCGAGTGGATTCAGCCGGTAGCCTACGTGCTGCCCCTGTCCTTCGTCTCCACTGGCATGCGCGAGATCGCCAATGCCGGCGCGACCCTGATGGAAATTGCACCAAATTTGTTTGGCATAGGGATCTGGTTCGTCATCAGCTTTGTCGCTGCCACACGACTCTTCCTTTGGAAGGAAGTGGCAAACTAGCGATTTCACGCGCCAACCTGCCGCTGTTGCGGTGACATCCACAAAGCATTTGTAATATAGTCGCTAGCAGTCTGGTCTGACTCTGGAACTGCACACTTTGCAGAGTCCGGCCCAAAGAGACACTTACCCTATCCCTGGAGGAGTTTGAGAAGAATGATGAAGAGAGTTTTAGTAGTTTTATCTGCGCTGTGTATTGCGGCGTCAGGTTTACTGTTTGTAGCTTCCGCGCAGGATCAATCCCCTGAAGAAGCCGCAGCAGCGGCTATCGATCAGCGCAAATCACTGTTCAAGACATTGCGTTACAACATAGGGCCTATTGGTGCTATGGCGCAGGGCGCTCCATGGGATGCGGAAGTTGCAGAGCGCAACGCGCGGCGCATTGCTGTGATGGCCACGATGATTCCCGAGATGCTGGCAGTAGATACCAGCGCCTTCGACAACATCGAAACCACTGCACTGGATATTATCTGGGAAAACCAGGATGACATCGCCGTCAAGGCGCAGGCCCTGATCGACAACGCTACGGCGTTTGCAGATGTGGTTGCAGAAACTGGTGACTTTGCCCAGTCCATGGCTGCTTTTCGTGCCTTCGGCGGTTCTTGCGGTAACTGCCACGACAACTATCGAACCGATTAGGTCTGGAGTTCACTCGCAACGAGATTTACAAGAGGGGGCAGCGTGGCTGCCCCTTTTTTGTTGCCTGCAATAAATCTTACCCATCAGCAATCGTTGCTAAACTCTCGCCATGCGCGCCATCACCCAACGTAAATACGGCAGCTTCGATGTTCTGAAGTTCGAAGAGGTCGACATACCAGAGCCAAAACCAACGGAGGTTCGAGTGCGCGTGCATGCGGCTGCGGTCAATGACTGGGAGCTGGGCCTGTTGTGGGGCAAGCCGCTGTTCATGCGTCTGTTCCTCGGCTTGTTTCGCCCAAAGCGGATGCGAATACTCGGCTGCGACATGGCGGGCGAAGTGGAGAAGATCGGCGCACAGGTGAAACGCTTCAAACCCGGTGACAAGGTCTACGGCGATCTGAGCGATACGGGCTTCGGTGCATTTGCTGAGTACGTCTGCGTCGAAGAGCGCGCGCTTGGCTTCAAGCCCAGCAACCTGTCCTACGAGCAGGCGGCGGCCATTCCCCATGCGGCCATGCTTGCCCTGCAGGCCCTCAGGGACCTGGGCGAAATACAGCAGGGCATGAGCATCCTAATCAATGGTGCCGGAGGCGGAGTCGGTGTTCTCGGACTGCAGTATGCCAAGATGTTCAAGTGCCGCGTTACCGGCGTCGACAGTGGCCGCAAGCAAGCTTATCTCCACCTGTTGGGGTTCGATGAGTGTATCAATTATGAGAGAGAGGATTTCACCCAGCGAGACAGGCAATACGATCTGATACTGGACGTGAAGACAAACCGCTATCCCTCGGCCTACCTGCGGGCACTTAAACCGGGCGGCAAATATATTACCGTTGGCGGTGACTCGGGCCTGATCTTTCTATTCATGTTCTTGCGCCGGTGGATTCTATGGCGCCACGGCAAGACGGTGCGTGTGCTGGGGCTCAAACCAAACAAGGGACTGGATGAATTTACCGGCTTGATTGAATCTGGAAAGTTTTTGCCGGCAATCGACAAGCGCTACCCGCTCAGGGAAGTACCGATGGCGCTGAAGCGTTTCGCCGAGGCAAGCCAGGAAGGCAAGATCATCATCAGGGTTCTGCAAGAAGAAGTACTTACTGGTGGTGACGAGTAAAGAAGGCGGCCAATGCGTCCCTGTCCTCTTCCGTTAGCCGCGATGTGTTTTGTTCGATCACTTCGTTCATATCGCCACCAACGAATTCAGCTTCCGGCGTCATCCCCAGCACCAGGAACAGGTCAAAGTTATCGATGGTCCATTCTTCCAGCGCGCTGGCGTCGATGGGTTCGATGATCTCTTCACCGATTTCTGCCCCCGAAAACTCGCGAGTCCAGTCCGGAATACCCAGGCCATCGCGGGGCGTGTGGCACTCACCACAGTGCGCAAGGTTGCGTGCAAGATAAGCACCGCGTGCAATCAGGGGATCATCAAACTGTTCTGGCGCAGGTTGTGCCCGGTCGGCGAGAAAGTTCCAGCCAGCTACCATCCAGCGCTGTAACCACGCCGGCGTTTCCGGTTCCGGCGCTGCATAGGAAACTGCATCCAGTGACATGATGTAGGATGCCAGGTCCACTACATCCTCGTCGGTCAGTCCTGCATAACTGCGATAAGGAAACGCAGGAAAGTAATAACTGCCATCCGGCGCACGGCCGTGTTTCATCGCAGCCAGAAAATCCTGCGCGCTCCAGTTGCCAACACCGGTTCCCAGATCCGGGGTTATATTCGGGGCATAGAAAGTACCGAAGTCGGTTGCCAGTGCCAGACCGCCACTGGGTACGCTTTCATCTTCTTCACCCCGATGGCAGCTAATGCATCCGCCTGCGATAAACAGATACTCTCCCCGCTCGATTGCTTGCGGGTCTGACGAAATTGCCAGCGACTCGTTCACTGATGGTGAACTGAACAGCACTGCCGCGCCGAGTCCGAGCAGCAACAAGAGAACGAGTAATGAGATGCCGAGTTTGCGCATGAGTAAAAACTAGACCAGTTCGGTGAGCAAATCTTTACTGAAAGTTTTGATTTTGTCCATCTCGCCAGTACGCACCAGCTTCGCCCAATCGGGATTGGCGATCAGCGCCCTGCCCACGGCAATCAAGTCAAACTCATTGGCTGCCATACGCTTGATCAGGTCATCGATGCCAGCGACCTCGGCCCTGCCTTCGCGATAGGTTGCGATAAATTCTTCCGTCAGCCCGACACTGCCGACGCTGATGGTTGGCTTGCCGGTAATCTGTTTTACCCAGCCGGCAAGATTGAGTTCGGAACCCTCGAACTCTGGCTCCCAGAATCTTCGCGTACTGCAGTGAAAAATGTCGACGCCAGCTTTGGAAAGCGGCGCGAGAAACTGTTCCAGCTCGTCAGGATCTTGTGCCAGCCGGGCATCGAAATCCTGTTGCTTCCATTGCGAGAATCGCAGGATCACGGGGAAGTCTTCACCAATCTCGGCACGAATAGATTCGACGATAGCACTGGCAAAGCGCGTACGCTTGACCAGGGATCCGCCGTACTCATCTTCACGCACATTGGTGCCTTCCCAGAAGAAGTCATCGATCAGGTAACCATGAGCGCCGTGTAGTTCCAGTGCATCGAAACCCAGGTCCCTGGCGTTAACGGCTGCCTGGGTGTAGGCGGCAATCAGCTCATCGATCTCGGCAGCACTGAGTGGTTGCAGCACTGGTTTGCCAGGCCGCAGCAGGCCCGAGGGTGAGACAGTTGCATAATCCGGGCAGGGACCCTCGCCGGGCTTTCTGATCACCCCCACATGCCAGAGCTGTGGTGCGATCTTGCCTCCGGCAGCATGAACGGCCTCGACCACCTGCGCCCAACCTTCCAGGGCATCATCATGAAAGCGGGGAATCTGTACTGCCGAGGAAGCTGCCGGATGAGGCACCGTGGTGCCTTCAGTGATGATCAGCCCTACTTCCCCTTCCGCTCGCCGCACATAGTAGTCCCTCACTTTCTCATCAGGCACACCGTTGGGTGAGAACTGTCGCGTCATGGGAGCCATGACAATTCGATTCGGTAGTTCCAGCTTGGGATGATTGAAAGGGCGAAATAGCGGCTCCGTGTCCATTACTGCTCCGTTTTGTATTGACGAATGGGCACTGCATTCTATTGATGGCGTGCGCGCTTGTCGAACACAAGTACCACTGGGTACACTGGGCAAAATATTGTCGAGAAGTCCTCTTGTTAGAATTCGAACATATCGTTCAGGTCAACGATCTGAATGATGACAGCATCACCGATCTCACCCGCCAGCAGCTATGGCAGGGCCTGGTGCTAAGAGCACGCAGTCCGGAGAAGTTTAATCGCAGCCTTGCCTGCGAAGCAGAGGCGGTAACCGAAAATGAATTTCTGCGCACGATCACTGTTGGTGACACACAGTTCTGTGAACGTGTGCTACTTCATCCTGAAGAAAAAATTCATACCAGCACTATCGCCGAGGTTGCACAGATTGAGGCCGAGAGTGTTACCACGATCGAGGAGCCGGAATCGGGATTCCTGTTCGTTCGCTTCAGCTACAAGCGCGACCTGGAAGAATATGATGAGCGGGTGGATGTGGCTGAGCATCTGAAATCTGCCTATGTGCAGGTGGACCGCGATGCCATTGCCATGATCCGTATGCTGGCGGAAGCTGAATTGTTTGACCAACTAATCAACTAGCTATCAAAAAAGGGGAGTGTTTTATTATCACTCCCCTAACAGTCACCCTGCGCTAGAACAATACTGTCGTCAGACTACAATGTAGTAGTTGTTTACCCTGCGATAAGTCACGTTGTTGAATCGATACAGTGTCCTGCCGTCAACGCGGATAGTAGTGTAGCCCCTGGGCAGACTTACAACGCGCATGCCTACTACAGGCTTGACGACAACTTCCTTTTTCACCACCACATGTTTGCCATGACTGTGGGGGAAAATTCGTGGATGTGCATCAGCAGAACTAACTGCCAACCCAAATACCAGACCAACACTCGCTACTGCCGTTACCAGAGATAAGCTTTTCATTCGTTGCCTCCTTACCTTCCTGTCCTCTTGCTTAAGGGAACACCAGACAGCTGTCTGGCTTGTTAGGTAGAACGCAGAGAGATGTGAATCGTTGACTGGAAAGACGTGAACCAGTTCACGCCTGTCGGGTTTGGCTGCCTAGCGCGTGCTGATTACGACACGAAAACCAATGATAGGACTGGGTGTACCCGGATCGACCCCACCACGCACGGCAGTGCGGATGTTGGCCAGACCATCAGAGAACGAGCCGCCTCGCATGACGAAGAGAGGGTCTTCGACCAGATTGGCGCCGTCATCCTCCGGATCGAAGGGATATGGCTGCAGTATGCTGCGGGTCATTTCCCAGACATTGCCCGCCATGTCATTCAGACCCCAGACACACTGGTCACAGGATATGGCGTTTACCGGTCGCAGTGCGTCGTTGTTGAAATTGGCCACGGACTCAGCAGGTATATTGCGCCAGGGAAAAACCCGGCCATCAGTGCCTCGCGCCGCTTTCTCCCATTCCGCCTCATCTGGCATGGTGACACGGGCCCCTGACTCAAGCAGGTTGCGAATCGATGCGGGTGTGTCTGCAGAATTTCTTAACTTGTCATCCAGCCAGCGCATATAGGCGATGGCCTGGGTCCAGGTCAGGTTGCTTACCGGCAGGGTGCCGTCGCCGCCGAGGGACACACCGCCAGCTGCGATGCCAGCATCATTCAGATAGGCAGCATACTGTGCCCTGGTAGTTTCATAACGGGAGATCAGGTACGCCGGCAAATTTACCTCACCTTGCCTGCGCAGATCAGACCAGCGTTCATTGGCGTAAGCCATGCGATCCAGGCCCGGATTGCTGCCCATGGTGAATGGGCCAGCAGGTATCTCTACAAAACCAAGATTGTCTTCTGCGGGTAAAAACCAGAAAGACTCGTCGAAGCCGGCAACAGCCACGCTTGCAGCGCTGGCAGATTCTGTCTCGGTGGTTTCCGGTGAACTGGATTGCAGCTGCAAGTGGATAGCAACAAAGACTGTTGCAACTGACATGAACACAAAGCCAAATGTTCGGCCTGGCACCTTTGTTTCAGCGGTTGTGTTCTGCTCACTCATGTTTTGCTTCAATCGCCAGCGCTGCCGGCGCAGGCGAATTGCCAATCATGTTCGCAGGCCTTCGCGTACAACTGTTCTTCCGGCATGGTCATCAGATTGAGTCCGCCCTCGCGAAGCAACAGGCGCAGGTCCAGCTCGCGCGGTTCAGCCCTGGCGACTGTATTGGTATCGAGCAGGTTCAGGCAGCCTGCCTTGAACTTGAGCTCACAGGACCTGGAAAAATAGGCAAGCGCGAGTTCTTCATCCCGTTCAACGATGCTGCCTTCGCGATAATGGGCGCCGAGTTCATTACAGGCCCAGGCTGCGTTATCACCACAGTATGTTGATTCCAGCTGCACCAGGCGATCACAACTATTGGAAAGCCCGCTGGCACAGGCTTCCTGCCAGAATGGCACGCTGTCGCCAGTGTGCTGACCATCTGTCTTGCCGAGCAGGGACATGGTGCCGAAGATCGCGACCCAGACAGCCATGTGGGCAACATTGCCACGCCCTCCCAGCCAGTCAGCTTTCCACACGTTCACGAATGTCTCTGCGTTTACCGAACGCACCGCCTTGTCGATGGCAATAACACTCAGGTTAAGCAGCGGTACACAGAGCAGCTTGTCATAAAAAGTCGGCGCGCCGAAGGCGCCCAGAATGGTGTACAGGGCAAACACTCCGATGCCATACAAAAGGCCAAACAACAATTTGCCCAATGGTGTACGTGGCGATGTTGATGGGTCAGTGATCAACAGATGCAGGCCGAGAAACACCGCGGCAGGAATCTCGGAGTCGATAAAATATGGGATACCTGTCGCTGTCGAGTAGAGCGAACTGAACAGAAACAATGTGATCGCCGCCATACCGGCTACCAGGGTGATGGAGAAGAAGTACATCACTACCAGGCCGACAAGAAACAGGAAGGTATAAATATTTGGTGCCAGGGTCAGCGTCGAGGCAATCTCCTGACCCCAGGTCAGGCTGGTGGTATTTGTCGTAATCAGAATGAGCGAGAAGATGCCGAGCGCGAAGGCAGATGGATTGAATATATGTACGTTCTTTCCTTCCCGTTGCCAACGCACATATTCCTTGCCCATGAAACCGATGGCGATCATCAGGAACTGCAGGTAGAACCAATCGTCCCGAAACCAGAGAAACAGGTTCACGCTAAGTATTATGGGAACCGGGCCAAAGCCAAGGGTGTAGTCCCGTCGACGAGACCAGGACAACAACATGTCGAAACTGTAGGCGAACAGAATCTGCGCGAGAATCAGCCAGAAATGGTCGTAGACCGGACGCCAGTAATAGCCCCAGTAGGAATAGACGCTGACCTGAACCATCGCCTGCACGTAGTGCTGGGGCCGCAGCAGCAGGAAGAATCCGCGCGACACCTGCTCCCGCTGCATTTGCCACATCAGAATCGCCCCGAACATGAACAGCACGGCTGCAGCCACATAGAAGGAAGCGGTCAGGACCTCGTTGCCCTGCACGCGCGAGGTAGTCGATATCAGCAAAATTGCCAGCGCCAGACCCAGGGGCCATTTGAAATTCCCCAGGGTGAATGCGGGTTGAGTTGAACCTGATCGAGCGTTTTTAGGGTGCTTTGTGGCAGTTGCTGAGTTGGCCATAGTCCTGAACAGATATTAAAGGCAGATAAATCGGGAGGCTGGGAAGCATAAACCAGCTATTTCGGTAGATCAATTTGGCCTGAAAGCCCCGGTAACCCACGATTTTACCTTGAAATATGAGGCTAACAGGCGTAGTTTCGCTGGATTGAGTCCGGCAACTTTGACCGCAAATTAGTCGATAGAAAAACAAGATTTGGAGGTTCCCATGACCCACCGAGCCCTGACCAAACTCTCCCTGGCCCTGGCAGGATTGCTACTCGCTCCCGCCCTGAGTGCCCAGGACAGCGATATTCCCCGTAACGAATTTGGCCAACCTGATTTTCAGGGGTTCTACACCTTCCGTACCATTACGCCGCTGCAGCGTCCGCGAGAGCTGGAGCGCTTCGAGACACTGACCGAGGAGCAGGCCAGGGAATGGGAAGAGTTTGAGAATCGCCGCCAGAACCGGGACCTGATCGTCGACAGTATCGGCGGCGCACAGTATCCCCCCGGCGTAATCTCCTATAACGAATTCTGGTATGAGCGTGGCAGCGAGACGATTGCCAGCCGTCGTACCTCCCTGATTTACGATCCACCCAATGGCCGCATGCCGCCGGTGAATGAAGAAGGCCAGGCGCGCCAGGCGGAATATCGCCAGATGGTATTTGAGAGTGCCGGCCCGGAAGGTCGTACTACAGTTGACCGCTGCATCACTGGCTTCGTTGGTGGACCACCAATGATTCCAGGTTCCTATAACAACAACATGCAGCTGGTACAGACCGAGAATCACGTGATGATTCTCAATGAAATGGTACACACGGCACGTATTATTCCTTATGCCGATGACTTCGACATCAAGCAGGGCAAGTGGGAAGGAAACTCCATCGCCCGCTGGGAAGGCGATACGCTGGTTATAGAAACCAGGGGCTGGTACCACGACTATAACCTGCGCGGCATGTCCGACCAGGCACATGTGATCGAGCACTTTACTCGGGTGGATGAAAATACTCTCGAGTATGACTTTACCGTCACCGATCCCCTGATGTGGGACGTCTCCTGGTCAGCGAAGATGCCGTTGCGCGCTTCTCCAGACCCCGTGTTCGAGTATGCCTGTCATGAAGGCAACCATGGCTTGCTTGGTATTCTCGCTGGCTGGCGTCGATATGAAGTGATGGGCTTCAATGGAGATGGTTCTCCCTTATCAGATACTACTGGTAATGTAGATCTGGAAGAGAATTAGCGAACAGCGGGTAAATCCCGAACCATAGAAAGGGCCAGTTCGCGAAGCGACTGGCCCTTTTTTTTTGCAGTGTAATTTTGCAATGAGTTCTATTGCGATGAGTTGTCGCCTCTACTGATGTTAAAATAATCCGATGCTTAGAAATCTACTCATACTCCTGGTCCTTGCGTGGTCGACAGCAAGCTTCGCCACCGTTAACTCCGTGTATATAGAATCGCGGCTGGACTTTAATGCCATTCTAATCAGCGAAGTAGATATCATTTTTATCTACGATGATGCCCTGCTGGAATCTTTTCCCACCACCAAGAGCGGATGGTCGAGCAACAAGCGAGAGATCATTGCACAGGCAGGAGATAGTATGGACCTGGTCAGCGTGTTCATACCCCAGGGCTTCAGTTCAGAAATGGCCAGCCTGCCACAGCGAAGAGATGAGGCTGTTAAGGTTTTCGTGATCGGCCAGCATGACAGCTCGACTCGCGCCCCCATCGATATTACTGACTATGAAAATGTACTGGTAGAGATTGACCAGTTTGGAATTCTGGTTTCCCGCAGGAACTGATTGATGCCCCTGGAACTGTTTATCTCTTTCGTGCTGGTTTCCCTCATGGTTATCGCCATGCCGGGACCAAACATACTGGTGATTGTCTCTATCAGCCTCACTGCTGGGCCGGTGCGCGGTCTGCAAACGGTGGTGGGAACAAGCCTGGCGATGATCGTGCAACTGGCTGTGGCGGCACTGGGCACGACTGGTTTGCTGGTGCTGCTGAACAACGGTCTGCGCTGGCTGAAGTGGGCTGGCGTTATGTACCTGCTGTATCTCGCCGTCATGGCATTCCGGCAGATGAATAACAAGAAGGTCGAACAACCTGGCGGGCTGGGTTCTTTTCAACGGGGCTTCTGGGTTTCCCTAACCAACCCGAAAACCATTCTCTTTTTCAGCGCGTTCCTGCCCCAGTTTGTCAGCGGTGAACAGAACTACCTGATGCAGATTTCGCTTCTGTCGGCTGCGTTCTGGATTCTCGCTGTGTTGATCGACAGCAGTTACGCGATCCTTGCCGCGAAGATTCGCTGGCTGATAACCAGTGATCGCATGCACAAGATTCAAAATGGGTTAACCGGCACTCTCTACCTGGCTGCCGGGCTGCTCCTCGCCAACAGCAATCGCAGCTGATTTTTATCTATTCAGCTCAGTAATTTATAACAATCTGTAACAAGCACTGTAATTGAACGGGGCTGCCGGGTGGTTTATTCTTGGTGGCCCTTTTCGATATTGATCACTATAACAACGAGAGAACTCAATATGCCCAAGAACCCCCTCATTAAATTAGTTTGTGCAGCTGCACTGGCACTACCCACAGCGGCGTTGGCCCAGGTGGGTGGCAGTGCAGATATGGATCCCGTCAACGATCTGCCTAACCCCTATATCACGCAAGCAGGCTTCTTCAAGCTGCCAGCAGACCGGCCCTGGGGTTCATCCAGTACTGTAGACATCCACCCCGATGGTGAGAGTGTCTGGGTTGCCGAGCGCTGTGGTGGCAACGCCAATGCCTGTATCCAGAATTCTGATGTAAATATGGTCATGCTGTTCGACAAGGACGGCAACCTGGTGCGCAGCTTCGGTGCTGGTTACATCACCTGGCCACACGGAATTGAAGTAGACCACGACGGAAATGTCTGGATCGCAGACGCCCGCGGTACTGACCAGTACAACGATTACGATGGCGAGCCCTATGGCCACCAGGTACACAAGTTCAGCCCCACCGGCGTACACCTGATGTCAATCGGTGTTAAGGGTGGCGGTTCCAATGGCGAGTGTTGCTACACACCTAACGACGTACTGGTCGCTCCCGATGGCTCCATCTTCATCGGGGAAGGACACTCCAGTGCTGAAGGCACTCCGAACGCCATGTACAAGTACGACTCCGATGGCAACCTGATCAAGAAGTGGGGCGAGTGGGGCATGGGCCCAGGCGAGTTCCGTCAGCCACACGCACTGGCAATGGACTCGAAGGGACGCCTGTTTGTCTCCGACCGCGGTAACGATCGCATCCAGATCTTCGATCAGGACGGTAACCTGCTCGACATCTGGTATCAGTTCAGCCGTAACAGCGGCATCTTCATCGATGACAACGATGTGCTTTACGCAGCCGACTCTGAGTCCGGTTCAGTGAATCCTGCCCATGGTCATTGGACTCGCGGTATCCGTGTCGGTAGCGCCATCACCGGTAACGTGGAATTCCTGATTCCTGATCCACAACCCGATTGTCGCGGTACCTGTACTGCAGAGGGTGTGGTAGCTGACAAGCACGGCAACATCTTCGGTGCCGAGGTTGGACCAGTTGGTGGCATCAAGCGCTATGTGCGCCCAGTGAAATAAAATTTTTCACCGATAAAAAAAGCCCATCAAACGATGGGCTTTTTTTTGCGCGTAAGAAACTGGCTAACCAGCTAGTCGCTTGTTTTTTCGTTCTCAAACCTCTCCGCTCGCATCGCTTCAAAAGATTGCCGGTAGACGCTCATCTGCATCAGGGCGTTGTGGAAGTCTGGATTTTCCGCCGCGATGCGCAGCATCTCTTCACCCATGTCCTCGAAGCGATGGGAGAGTAACGCGCGCAGTTCACTTTCCTGCTGCCAGTAGTCGCCGATGGCACCGAAATCGAGGCCATTGCCAGAGTTTGCGATATTGCGGTTTGCACTCTGAAGTTGCGACATAACGAGGGTGGTATTGGCTTGCCTCTCTCTTTTCAAAAACCTGGGTTCGCATACGCGATCCAGAATATAGGAACCGGTTCGACGAACCTTATCGCAGGTAATATCGAAATCATCATCGCTATTCAGGTCATTGAACATGGCATACATATCATCTTCCGCTTCCCTTAACAGGAATCGCAATGACCCGAGAGTCTGCTGACCGCGTACAGTGATTTCTTCGATGGGATTCGTAGATTCTGTTATTGTCGCATCAGCTGCCCCAGCTTCGATCTGATCTTTCTGGGTAGTTGTATCACTTACCTGTGGTGCGGCAGATGAGTCGGACTGCTGCCCAACTGCTTTGGAACTAGCGAGTATGGCCAGCAGGGAAAGAGGGACGAACAGTCTGTGTACCATGCGCATCGCTTTACTCCTCCTGGTGAGAGAGAAAGGAGATAATGCTGAATTCACCTTTTGGGTACAGGGCAATAGTTAAACAAAATTCCGCTGGTTTTTGAACTGTTGATCTCTATTGAATACCCTGGCGCGATACCTAACAATAAGGTCGAATCAGTCTACCCAGAGAAGCAAATATGCCGTCCGTTGAAGCTCTCATCGCGTTTACGCTCGCTGCGTTCATCATGAACCTGTCCCCGGGGCCATCCAACTTCTACGTGATGGCGAGGACACTGGAACAGGGTGTGAGCGGTGGGCTGGCTGCAGTTACCGGACTGGCAGTGGGAAGCCTGATCCATGTCATTGCCGCAGTGCTGGGCCTGTCGGCGATCTTTGCCTACTCTCCCACCGCATACACTGCCCTCAAGTTCGCCGGTGCCTTCTACCTGTTGTATCTGGGCGTGTCCAGCTTGCGTCACAGAACGAACGTCGACCGGGCAGTTGCTGAACAAAGCAAGACAGAAGTGAGAGGAAGAGCGGCGATATTCAGGCAGAGCGTTCTGGTCGAAGTCACCAATCCGAAGACGGTCTTGTTCTTTGTGGCATTGCTGCCCCACTTCGTCGATCCTGCAGCCGGGCCAACCGCACCCCAGTTTCTACTGCTGGGATTGATCGTGACCTTGTCGGCGATTCCATGCGATCTGTTTGTCACCTTCTTTACTCACCAAGCAACGAGGCTGCTAAAAGAAAACCCGAACCTGCAGAACTGGCAGGATCGGGTTTCCGGTACGATTTTGACTGGCCTGGCTGCTTACATTCTGCTTAGCGGCTCAGCCGTCGAGTAGACAGAGAAGAGAGTAAGTTTTCTTTAACTCCTCGCCTTACACCTTTGCCAGAATGCCATTGAATGTGGCGCTGGGCCGCATCGCTGTGGATGCCCTGGTTGGATCGGGCTTATAGTAACCACCCACATCCATAGCGACGCCCTGCACCGAATTCAGTTCATCGACAATCTTCGCCTCGTTGGCAGCAAGCTCATCGGCGATGCCTGCGAAGTGAGACTGTAATGCCGCATCGTCAGACTGCTCCGCCAGCGCCTGCGCCCAGTACAGACACAGATAATAATGGCTGCCGCGGTTATCGAGCTCGTTCACCTTGCGGGACGGCGACTTGTTCTCATCGAGGAATTTGCCTGTCGCCTTGTCCAGTGAATCGGCCAGCACTTGTGCCCTGGCATTACCGGTCACGTTGGCAAGATGTTCCAGTGATGCTGCCATGGCCAGGAACTCACCGAGTGAATCCCAGCGCAGGTGATTTTCCTTTTCAAACTGCTGTACGTGCTTGGGTGCAGAACCACCGGCTCCGGTTTCAAAAAGACCTCCACCTTTCATCAATGGCACGATGGACAGCATCTTGGCGCTGGTGCCCAGCTCGAGAATGGGAAACAGGTCGGTCAGGTAATCTCGCAGCACGTTGCCAGTTGCGGAGATCGTATCCTTGCCTTCGGCGATGCGCTGCAAAGAGAAACGACAGGCATCTTCAGGTGCCATGATATGAATCTCCAGGCCGCTGGTATCGTGATCAGGAAGATACTGATTCACCTTCTTGATCAGCTCTGCATCATGGGCACGGGCTTCATTCAGCCAGAACACCACTGGTGTATCACTGAGTCGTGAACGGGTAACTGCCAGCTTGACCCAGTCCTGGATCGGAGCATCCTTGACCTGGCACATGCGCCAGATATCGCCCTCTTCAACGTCGTGTTCCATCAGGGTATTGCCAGAGCTGTCCACCACGGACATCTTGCCGTTGGCAGGGACTTCGAAAGTCTTGTCGTGGGAGCCATACTCTTCAGCCTTCTGGGCCATCAAGCCCACGTTGGGTACGCTGCCCATGGTGGCCGGATCGAAGGCGCCGTTCTCACGGCAGAAATCGATGACTTCCTGGTACACACCGGCATAACAACGATCAGGAATGATCGCCTTCATGTCGTGCAATTCACCGTCGGGGCCCCACATCTTGCCGGAAGAACGCAGGGCTGCCGGCATGGAAGCATCGATGATGATGTCGCTGGGTACATGCAGGTTGGTGATACCACGATCGGAATCCACCATGGCCATGGCCGGGCGTGTCTCATAGACCGCCTGCAGGTCCGCTTCGATCGCACTGCGCTGATCATCGGGTAGCGATTGGATCTTGGAATACACATCCCCAACACCATTGTTAGGATCGACGCCCAATTGCTCAAAGGTTTCCGCGTACTTATCGAATACATCCTTGTAATAGACGGTTACGGCGTGACCAAAAATGATGGGGTCGGACACCTTCATCATGGTCGCTTTCATGTGCAGGGACATCAGCACGCCCTGTGCCTTGGAGTCATCAATCTGTTCTGCCAGGAAGGTGCGCAGTGCATTCTTGTTCATGCAGGAAGAATCGATAACCTCACCCGCCTGCAATGCAATGCCTTCCTTCAGCACAGTCACGTTTCCATCTGTATCGCTGTGCTGAATATTGACGCTGGTCGCAGCGGGAACTGTTACCGACTGCTCGCTACCGAAGAAGTCGCCGGCAGACATGCTGGCAACATGAGAGAGAGAATCCTTCGACCAGGCGCCCATGGAATGAGGATTCTTTTTCGCATAGTTTTTAACTGATGCAGGGGCACGGCGATCGGAATTACCTTCGCGCAGCACTGGATTTACCGCGCTACCCTTAATGCGATCATAGCGGGTCTTGATGTCTTGTTGTTTTTCATCGGCAGGTTCTTCCGGATAGTCCGGTAGCGGATATCCCTTGTCCTGCAGTTCCTTGATAGCGGCTTTCATCTGCGGTATCGAAGCCGAGATGTTGGGTAGCTTGATGATGTTCGCCATCGGGTCCTGGGTCAGTTCACCGAGCTCGGCCAGGGCGTCGGACTGTTGCTGCTCGGCAGAGAGAAAATCAGGAAAATTGGCGATGATTCGTCCAGACAATGAAATATCCCGAATCTCTACGGCCACATCTGATGCCTTGCAGAAGGCTTCGATGATGGGCAACAGGGAGTAGGTCGCCAAGGCCGGGGCTTCATCAGTTTCCGTGTAAATAATGGTGGATTTTTGCTCTGACATCATGTTTCCTTTGTTAATGATTTGCCGCTACCGACTAAAAAGGGCGCGTATTATAGCAGCGTAACCGTCATTAATAACTGCCTGTGACGGATAGATTTCAAACCGTAACACTCTGAAACCCCCTGAATTATGCTTATTGAGACTTCCCTGCCTGATTTTCAATTGCGTCAGGCCACCATCGAGGATTGCCCGCTGATTCTTGGCTTTATTGAAGAGCTGGCGGAGTATGAAAAACTATCGCACGAGGTTGTCGCGACTGTGCCAACGCTGGAGGACACGCTGTTCGGTGACACAGCTTACGCTGAGGTGATGATCGGCGAATACCAGGGCAAGGCGGTAGGCTATTCCCTGTTCTTCCACAATTTTTCAACTTTCACCGGCCGCCCGGGTATCTACCTGGAGGATTTATACGTGCAACCGCAGATGCGCGGCAAGGGCTTCGGTAAATGCCTGTTGGCTTACCTGGCGAAGCTGGCGGTAGAGCGCAATTGCACACGGGTTGAATGGTCGGTGCTGGACTGGAACGAGCCTTCAATTCAGTTTTATCGCTCCATCGGTGCTATCCCGATGGATGAGTGGACCGTGCAGAGATTGCATGGCGAAGCTCTAACTACATTTGCAAAGGAATTTCGATAACAACTCAGTGAGTGCTGATTGATCTTAGGAGGATTATCTGCAGACCGCTCGCGAACGCAAACCCACGTCCATGTGGGCTCGGCCTCGGCATCCATGCCTCGGACGTCGCTCGCTTTGTCTCAGACAATCCTCCTCATCAATCAGCACTATCGAGGCTTCGAAACAAGGAGAAATGTGTGAATCGAATCGTCTATCTGAATGGCGAATACCTACCCGCCGACGAAGCGAAAATCTCGGTGTTCGACCGTGGCTTTATCTTCGGTGATGGTGTGTACGAAGTGGTGCCTGTCTTCCTCGGTAAGCTGGTCGACAAGCAATACTTCTATGAGCGACTGGATCGCAGCCTGAACGAGCTGGGTATTGCCTGGCCCTGCAGCAAGGAAGAATACGGTCAGGTGATGGAAGAACTCATCGGCCGTAATAGCCTGGAAGAAGGGGTAGTCTATTCACAGGTCACCCGCGGCGTTGCCGAAAGAGAATTTCAGTTTCCCGAGAACACGCCTCCGACCTTCATGGCATTCACTACACCAATGGAGTTGCTTAACAATCCGGCTGCCAAAACCGGGATAAAAGTCATCACCACACCGGACTTGAGGTGGAAGCGCCGCGATATCAAGTCGATCAACCTGTTGGGTCAATGCATGGCGAAACAGGACGCAGTGAGTAAGGGCGGCAAGGAAGGCTGGATGGTGGAGGATGGAGTAGTGACGGAAGGCGTGTCGTCATCTGCCTACATAGTAAAAGACGGCAAGGTAATCACGCGGCCGCTTTCTAATTCTATTTTGCCCGGGATAAGACGACGCACGCTGTTGGAGCTGGCAGAGCGTGCCGGCATCCAGATCGAGCAGCGTCTGTTCACTGTGGACGAAGCGCTCGGCGCTGACGAGGCATTCATCAGCAGTGCCACTACCATGGCGCTTGGTGTTGTAGAGATTGATGGCAATCAGATAGGTGATGGGACACCTGGCCCGGTGACTCTCAAGATGCGTGAACTTTATACGGAACGGGTATTGGCAGAAGCGCGAGGCGAATAGATTGAGCTTCTCAGGCGTGATCGGTGGGAAAGGCGATAACCTGTTCGATCGAATCTGCTCCAGTCATAGCCATTAACAAGCGGTCGACACCCAACGCGACACCGGCACACTGTGGCAAGCCCTGCTCAAGGGCATTAAGCAGTTTTTCATCGGCATCCACATTAGCCAGGCCAAGCTTATTGCGTCTGGCCTGATCTTGCTCGAAGCGCTTGCGCTGCTCTTCTGCATCGGTCAGCTCGAAGTAGCCGTTGGCAACTTCCATGCCTGAGCAATAAAGCTCGAATCTCTTCGCTACTGGAACTCCATCTGCATCGCTTTCGATGATAGCGAGTGCCGCCTGGGCTTTCGGGTAATCATAGACAAAGCATTGGTCTGGTAACCGAGGCTCGATGACACTGTTCATCAGCAACTGCAGGTGGTCGGTATCGCTTAGCTTGTCGGCGCTGATGGCAATGTGTTCATGGGCCGTTCTCTCCAGCGTACTTGGCTCGACCACATGGGGATCGATACCGAGGTGCTGCTGGAACAATTCCCGATAGGAGAAGCGCGGTATTGATGCGCAGCCGAGGACCTGTGCCACCAATGCCTCCACTTCATCCATCAGTTGTGCCATGGTAAAACCACTGCGGTACCACTCCAGCATGGTGAACTCAGGGTTGTGTTGCCTGCCCTGTTCTTCATCGCGAAAGCATTTGCAGATTTGGTAGATAGACCCACTGCCGCTGGCGAGGAGGCGCTTCATCGCATACTCAGGTGAGGTCTGCAGGAACAGTGGCTGATCTTTCCCAGGGACCCGGAAAGACTTCAGGTGAACATCGGTGACCGTACTCCCGGCGAGAAGTGGCGTTTCCACTTCCAGCACATCACGCTGTGCAAAGAACTTGCGAATGTCAGCCAGCAATTGCGCTCGATGGCGCAGCATTTCTATTGAGGCAGTGGCTTGCCATTCAGCCATTGGAGGAAAGTGTTCAGTTTTCGCTATTTAGTCACGCGGTTCTGATATTCACCGGTGCGGGTATCGACACGAAGCACATCGCCGATGTTGACGAACAAGGGAACCTTTACCACAGCGCCGGAACTCAATGTCGCAGGCTTGGTGCCACCCTGGGCTGTGTCGCCTTTCAAACCCGGATCGGTTTCGGTCACTTCCAACTCGACGAAGTTGGGTGGGCTCACCGATATCGGCGCATCATTCCATAGCACCACCTGGTAAACATCCTGCTCCTTTAACCAGTCCTTGGCCATGGTAATGGCGTTGGCATCGGCGGCAACCTGTTCGAAGCTGCCATCGGTCTTCATGAAGTGCCAGAACTCTCCATCGGTGTACAGGTACTCCATGTCGGTTTCCATGACATCCGCGCCATCGATTGATTCGCCGGACTTGAATGTGCGTTCCCACACCCGGCCGTTGAGCAGGTTGCGAAACTTGACCCGATTGAATGCCTGCCCCTTGCCAGGTTTGACAACTTCATTTTCGAGGATCGAGCAGGGATCTCCGTCTACCAGAACTTTCAAGCCGGATTTAAATTCATTTGTTGAGAAACTTGCCATGCCTTCCTCTCGATCTCTCTTGTTATACTGTCGCTAGTTAAATTTAGCGAAATCCATAGTAGCAGAATTGTGCACAAACCGGTGTTATCGATCATCGAGTCTGACCGGCCTGAAAAATGGCAGGAGATATTAGCCGATCTGATCTCAGAACCAAAGGCCCTGATTGAGTATCTGGGCCTGGACCCCGAGGCTCGCCCGCATAGCATGGCTGCCTGTGCAGACTTTCCACTAAAGGTTCCGCGCCCATTTGCGGCCAGGATGGAACCCGGCAACTGGGACGATCCCTTGCTGAAACAGGTGTGGCCAGATATTGCCGAGGAGACGATCGATCAGGCATTGAGCGAGGATCCGCTACAGGAAGCGGATTTCAATGTGCATCCCGGATTACTTCACAAGTACCCCGGACGGGTCCTGCTCACCGCGGCTCCCCATTGCGCAATTCATTGCCGCTATTGTTTTCGGCGCCACTTCGACTACTCAGCCAATACGCCGGGCCGTTCGCGCTGGCGAGATGCGCTGGATTACATCGCCTCGGATGCGAGCATCGAGGAGGTCATTCTCAGCGGAGGCGATCCGCTGGCAGCACCGAACGCTTACCTGCGCTGGCTATTGGCCGAGCTCGACGATATCTCCCATGTGCAAACTTTGCGCATTCATACCAGGCTACCGATAGTGATTCCGCAACGAGTGGATGGCGGTCTGTTATCTGCTCTGCGAGCGCTACGCAGCCGTTGCGTCATCGTGCTGCATTGCAACCACGCCAGGGAAATAGATCAGACAGTTTCAGGGGCTATCTCGTCATTACGAAACGAAGGCCACACCCTGCTCAATCAATCGGTGCTGCTCCGGGGCATCAATGACGATAAATCAACACTCAGGGAATTGAGCCAATCCCTGTTTGCTACTGGCGTGCTGCCATACTATCTTCACCTGCCAGATCGAGTAGCTGCAACCGGCCACTTTCGAGTAACGGAAGAAAGCGCGAAAGAACTGGTGAATGCTTTACAGGCAGGACTTCCCGGCTACCTGGTACCGAGACTGGTTAAAGAGCAGGCAGGCGAGTCGAGCAAGACCCGGCTGCTGTAATCATCGGGCCCTTGCTGCTATTCTTGCCTCTGGGGTCCCCAGCAGCGATCAGGATGAGCACCGGCCTTGGCAGCAACAGAAAACGAGCAGGTCATTGATAGCAAACCTGCCCCCAGCATAAAAAAGCTTTCCCGTAAGTTTACCTTCGCCGTCAGCCTGATGCTGATCCTGGCGATGTGTGTATTCTGGCTCATCAGCAGCTACAACACGCGAAACCTGTTACAACAGCAGGCCGACACCCTGGGCCAGACCCTGGCTCAACAATCTGCAATACAGCTTACTGAATTGGTGCTGGCCAATGATTTGATCAGCATGAATGTGGTGCTATCGAACCTGGTGCGAGATTCGGCGATAGCACAGATTGCGGTGCTGGACATAGATGGCAATACCATCGCCTCTGCTGATGGACAACTGGAAGCGGCGCAACCACTTCTCCCCATTCCGCTGCCACTGGGCACCGTTCCCGCAACTTACCAGTCCCCTATCGCCCTGCCGGACACGGTGATCGGATTCGTCAGCCTTGAGTTGAACCTCGATTACATCGAGGTTGGTGCTATCAATAACCTGCTGTTAATCGTTGGTGCCACCCTGTTGTTGATTCTCGTCGCCGTGGTGATGACATCAACCTATTTTCAGTACCTGGTGAGTTTCCCGGCCAGCCTTTTGTCCCACGCACTAAGCAATATTCGCAAGGGCGACATCGACACCTGCCCCGAACCAGACAACCAGAATGAAATAAGCCAGGTGATTCGCCAGTACAATGCCACTGCGGAGTTTCTGGCACAGAATGCCTTTCTCGACAATTTCGGCAGCCGCCAGCCAGAGGCAGATGTGCAACAACTTCGCTTCGTGCCTGGCCAGCAGGACGTGAGCCTGCTGCTGATCAGCATGGCGAACTTCCAGTACCTGGCCTCAACACTGCAACCAGAAGTGTTCGTGAAACTACTGAACCGATTTTACTTTTTTGTGGATAAGGTCACTCAACTGTATAACGGCAAGGTGAGTTACTGCGCGGAAGGCGAGGTGATTATCAATTTTGCTGATGCGCCCCTGGAAGAGGACCAGGCATTCTTCGCCATCTGCGCCGGGCAGTTGTTCCTGCACATTGTCGGTGACATTAACGATGTAGAAGGCCTCACGGTACAGTCCAAATACAAGCTTGCCGTACATAGTGGTCAGCAGATCAGCAGCCTGTACTCCCCGATAACTGGCACGACCAATAACCTGACCGGTGTCACCCTCGATGAGGCGAGAGCGATCTGCAATGAATGCCCTGACAATTCACTTCTGATCAGTGATTCGAGCTACGAGCACGCGGGCGCCCATTCCCGGGTCGATGCCGATGAGTTCTCAGAGATTGGTGATGAAGAGGAACAGATCAGGACCTTCCTGGGCAGAGAGCCGCTGTCAGACTACCGCTTGCTCCTCGAGCGACAGGCGATCCAGCTAGTCACGCTCTATGCTGACTAAATGGGGTCGGAGAGATTATTTTTTACCCAAC
>CAYTLI010000007.1:0-4315 GCA_964438455.1 uncultured Pseudohongiella sp. | reverse complement strand
GACTAAATGGGGTCGGAGAGATTATTTTTTACCCAACTAGTTCTAATAACTGATCAAAAAATAATCTCTCCGACCCCATTTAGGAAACGACTTCCACCCGATCCACGTTCTGGAAACCCCGCGGTAGCTTGTTGCCGCGGCGACCGCGTTCACCGCGATAGTGCTCGAGATCGGAAGGCTTGAGGTTGTGATGTCGGCGCCCGGCATGCACGGTGAGTGAATCTTCAGTAGACAACACGGTCATGGCCACCACAAATTCAACCCGTTCGGCTACCCGGGCACTGGGAATACCAATGATCTTGTTACCCTTGCCCTTGGCCAGGCGGGGCAATTCGCTGATCGGGAACATCAACATGCGTCCCTCGTTGGTAATAGAGATGATCATGTCATTGTCGTAATCATCGACCGGTAACGCAGCGATTACCTGACCGCCCTTGGGCATGCGCAGAATCGCCTTGCCGGACTTGTTCTTGCTGATCAGGTCACCAAACTTACCAACGAAGCCATAACCCGCGTCGCTGGCCAGCAACACGTCCTGGTCATTCTCACCGATCATCACGCCCTCGAAAGTCGCGCCCGAAGGTGGATTCACCTTGCCCGAGACCGGTTCACCCTGTCCCCTCGCCGAGGGCAGTGTGTGTGCTGCCAGGGAATAAGCCCTGCCAGTAGAATCCATGAATACCGCCATCTGGTTACTCTTGCCTTTGGCGGCGAGCTTGAAGCCATCGCCGGACTTGTACTGCAGCGCGGTGGGGTCGACATCATGACCCTTGGCGGCACGCATCCAGCCCCTTTCCGACAACACGATGGTTACCGGATCGGTAGTCAACAACTCGGTCTCGCTGAATGCTTTCGCCTCTTCCCGTTCGACTATTGGTGAGCGTCTGTCGTCACCAAATTTTTCTGCATCGGCCTTGATCTCATTCTTGATGAAAGTCTTCAGCCGCGCCGCAGATTTGAGTAGTTGCTCCAGCGTCTTTCTTTCAGCACTGAGTTCTTTCTGCTCGGCCTTGATCTTGATCTCTTCCAGCTTGGCCAACTGGCGCAGACGCAGCTCCAGTATCGCCTCAGCCTGTCGGTCAGACAGTTTGAATTTCTTCATCAAAGCAGGCTTGGGCTTGTCTTCCCTGCGGATGATCTTGATCACTTCATCGATGTTCAGGAATGCGATCAACAGACCATCGAGGATATGCAAGCGATCGATGATCTTGTCGAGTCGGTGTTGCAGTCGGCGGCGAACGGTAACGGTTCTGAACTGCAACCACTCTTTCAACAGCGTAACGATGTCCTTGACCTGGGGACGCTTGTTGATGCCAATCATGTTGAAGTTGACCCGGTAATTCTTCTCCAGGTCTGTCGTCGAAAACAGGTGGGACATCACGCTGTCGGCATCGACCCTGTTGGACCGGGGCACAACGACAATGCGGGTGGGATTCTCATGATCGGACTCATCACGCAGATCCACCACCATGGGCAGTTTCTTCTTCTGCATCTGGGCAGCAATCTGCTCCAGCACCTTTGCGCCGGAGACCTGGTAGGGCAACGCGGTGATAATGATTTCACCATTGTCCTTGATATAGGTTGCACGTGCTTTCAGTGAACCGCGGCCAGTCTTGTACATCTCCTTGATCTCGGCCTTGGGCGTGATGATCTCGGCCTCGGTGGGAAAGTCAGGACCCTTGATGTGTTTACAGACATCATTGATTGTCGCCTTGGGCTTGTCCAGGAGCTGGATGCAGGCCTTGGCCACTTCATTGAGATTATGGGGTGGAATGTCGGTCGCCATGCCGACGGCGATACCACTGCCACCATTCAGCAACACATTGGGCAGTCGCGCCGGCAGAATCTCCGGCTCTTCCAGGGTACCGTCGAAATTGGGCCTCCAATCAACAGTGCCCTGACCCAACTCGCCCAGCAAGACATCTGCGTAGTTACGCAGGCGAGACTCTGTGTAGCGCATGGCGGCGAAAGACTTGGGATCATCCTGGGAGCCCCAGTTGCCCTGACCATCGACCAGCGGGTAGCGATAGGTAAAAGGCTGAGCCATGAGCACCATGGCTTCGTAACAGGCGGAGTCGCCGTGGGGATGAAACTTACCGATCACGTCACCGATGGTGCGGGCCGATTTCTTGAACTTCGCTGATGCCTTCAGCCCCAGTTCGGACATGGCATAGACGATCCGGCGCTGTACCGGCTTCAGGCCATCGCCAATGTTCGGCAGGGCGCGATCATTGATCACGTACATGGAGTAGTTCAGGTAAGCCTGTTGGGTGTAGCTGCGCAGCGCTATCTGCTCTACACCCTCATCATTGACTGTGATGTCTTCGTTCATCTATTGCCCACTTATTTTTTGTCTATCTACTCGGCGTAGTCAGCCTGGTTGCCGCTTTCTTCCAACCAGGTTTTACGATCGGCCGCGCGGTTCTTGGCCAACAGCATATCCATCACCGCCAGCGTGCCAGTCTTTTTCTTCTCTGGCTTTTCTTCCAGGGTCAGCTGAACGAGGCGGCGTGTATCTTTCGCCATGGTGGTTTCGCGCAACTGCATGGGGTTCATCTCACCCAGACCCTTGAAGCGCTGCACGTTTATCTTGGCGGATTTTTTCTCTGCCGCGATACGATCAAGAATGCCTTCCTTCTCTGCTTCATCCAGCGCGTAATACACTTCCTTGCCCACATCGATACGAAACAGGGGTGGCATGGCTACAAAGATGTGACCAGCCTCCACTACTGCGCGGAAGTGTTTAACAAACAATGCACACAGCAAGGTCGCAATATGCAGTCCATCGGAATCCGCATCAGCCAGTATGCAGACCTTGCCGTAGCGTAGACCGCTGATATTGGATGAACCCGGATCGACCCCCAGGGCAATGGCAATATCATGCACCGCCTGTGAGCCAAGAATTTCTGATGAATCTACTTCCCAGGTGTTCAGGATCTTGCCCCGCAGTGGCATGATCGCCTGGAATTCACGATCTCTTGCCTGCTTGGCGGAGCCGCCGGCAGAGTCACCCTCCACCAGGAACAGCTCACCCGACATAACATCCTCGGTGGAACAGTCTGCCAGCTTGCCGGGAAGCGCCGGACCGGCGGTGACTTTCTTCCGCGCAACTTTCTTACTGGCTTTCAATCGACTCTGCGCGTTGTTAATACACAGCTCTGCAATCGCTTCGGCTTCTGCGGTGTGCTGATTGAGCCAGAGGCTGAACGCATCTTTCACCACACCGGCTACAAACACGGCGCATTGTCGTGACGAAAGACGCTCCTTGGTTTGTCCGGAGAACTGCGGATCGACCAGCTTGGAAGACAGCACATAACTGCACTTATCCCAAACATCTTCAGCGGTCAGCTTGAGTCCTCGTGGCAACAGATTACGGAATTCACAGAATTCTCGCAGGGCGTCCAGAAGTCCTGTGCGTAAGCCGCTGACATGGGTACCGCCCTGCGGCGTTGGAATGAGATTGACGTAACTTTCGCCGATGCCTTCACCGCCCTCTGGTAACCACTGCAAGGCCCAGTCGACAGCTTCCTCATTGCCCTGTACCGATCCCACGAAGGGTTCTTCCGGCAGGGTTTCCCAGTCGGCAGTTGCCTGGGTCAGGTAGTCAACCAGCCCATCTTCATAGCACCACTCTTCGCTCTGGGATTTAGCCTTGCTGACGGTGTGGTCGACGAACACCACGCGCAGGCCTGAACAGAGGACCGCTTTCGCGCGCAGCACGTGCTTGAGCTTGGGGATAGAGATCTTGACCGAATCGAAGTATTTCTCATCGGGCACGAACTTGACGATGGTTCCGGTGTTTCTCTTACCGACGGTGCCGGTGGCTTTCAGCTCAGAAGCTTTTTCGCCACCTTTGAATTTCATGGTGTAGACCTTGCCGTCACGCTTGACCGTCACTTCCAGGGTCTTGGAAAGCGCGTTGACCACAGACACACCCACACCGTGGAGACCGCCGGAGTATTCGTAGTTCTTGTTGGAGAACTTACCGCCCGCGTGCAGGCGGGTGAGAATCAGTTCGACGCCGCTGACCTTCTCGCCCTTGTGCTTGTCCACAGGCATGCCGCGGCCATCGTCGGCCACTTCAACTGAGCCGTCTTTGTTGAGGGTAAGCGTCAGCGTGCGGGCATGGCCTGCCAGTGCCTCATCGACACTGTTGTCGATAACCTCCTGTACCAGGTGATTGGGGCGGGTGGTATCGGTATACATGCCCGGCCGTTTCCGAACCGGATCCAGACCGGTCAGAACTTCAATGGCGTCGGCGTTGTAAGTGTTGGTCATCTGCTTGCCAGAAGGCGTGGAACTACAGGTGGAGGTC
>CAYTLI010000006.1:0-34084 GCA_964438455.1 uncultured Pseudohongiella sp. | reverse complement strand
TTGAATGTCAGCTCGGCAATACGCGTCTCTGTGCCACCGAGATTCGCCGCATCGACCAGTACTTTCCACTCCAGTGGCCCGCCTTGTTGTGACTCACGCAACGCATCTTCGTTGAGTGCTCGATATTCGACACCACTCTGTGCCAATGCCAGATTCGAAAATGCAAAAATAATTCCTGCGGCGATTAACTTTCTCATAACACTCACTCCTGGTTCAGTTGCCAGTGTATCCTGGGCCATAAAGAATTCTTCCTGGCCGTCTTCCCGTATGGCGTCCGTCTTCGACAACCACTTCTCCGTTTACCAGTACATATTTCATGCCCACTGCGTATTGGTGTGGATCTTCGAAAGTCGCCATGTCGATGATCTCGTCGGCATCAAACACTGCGATATCGGCAAAGTAGCCGGGTGTTAACAAACCGCGATCATGAATATTGAGTCGGCGCGCGGTCTGGCTACTCATCTTCTTTACTGCTTCTTCAAGGGTAATGATGCCGCGCTCGCGCACGTAGTATCCCAGTACACGCGCGAAGGTTCCGTATTGTCGTGGATGCGGTGCTCCTTCGCCGAATATGCCAACGGGGCCATCGGAGCCAATGGCGGTGGCAGGATGTTGCATGATGCGATCCACATCGTCCGGGCCGATGGCGTGATACACCGCCGTCGCTCCACCACCGCGAATAATGTCGAATACCACATCGGCAGCATTCTCCGGTGTGGGCTCCTTGCCGGCCTCAATGGCCAGTTCCGCCAGGTTCTTGCCCGCCATGTCCGGGGCCCAGCTATTGCGGGAAATAAAAACATTCTTTGGATCACCACCACCGCGGTCATAAAGAATCTTGGCGACAACCTCGTTCTTGATAGTCTGGCGAGTTTCCGGGCTATTGATGCGCGCCAGCATCTGCTCGTTGCCACCCTCCTGTGCCCACTGGGGAATCAGTGCGGTGATGCCGGTTTGCGAAGCTGTATAGGGATACTGATCGATGGTGATGTCGACTCCTCGTGCCCGAGCTTCATCAACCAGGCGGAGGCTATCGACGGATGCGCCCCAGTTTTCCACACCGATGACTTTGTGATGTGTCATCTGCACGGGAATTCCGGCCTCTTCACCGATACGAATGGTTTCATTCACCGAATCGATCAACTGTGCCGCTTCCTCACGCATGTGTGAGATGTAGATACCGCCATACTCGGCAGCAATTCTGGACAACTCAATTACTTCTTCGGTTGGCGTGAAACTGCCGGGCACATAAAACAAGCCGGTGGATATACCCAGGGCGCCCTGCTCCATGGCATCACGCATCATGGTTCTCATGCGTTCCATCTCAACAGGCGTTGCATCGCGATCCTCGCTGCCCACCACCAGGGACCTAATCGTGCCCTGCCCCACGAACACAGACCAGTTGGGGCTGATACCCAGATCTTCGATTTCACTATAGTGCTCATCGATCGGGAATGGCGATGAACCATCATTGCCTTCGGTCAGGGTGGTGACTCCCTGTAGCAATGCACTCTCAGCATTGGGCACATCGAAAATGCCGCGCAGGGCGTGAGTATGGGGATCGATAAAACCTGGTGCGACCACCAGGCCGGATGCATCAATGACCTGGTTTGCGCTCGCCGATGACAGATCGCCGATGCGCACGATGCGATCATCGTTGATGGCCACATCGGCCTCGTACCAGGGAGTACCCGTGCCATCAATGACTCGACCATTGCGAATGATTGTGTCGTAGCGATCCTGGGCGAAGCTGTTTGCGAAAAATATTGTTGCAGCAAGCAGGCTGAAGATTCTTAGATGCATAGCGTCTCTGGTTATTCTATTGGCAATAAAAAAGGGTAGCTCTAAGCTACCCCTTTCCTTTTCATCTATCTACCAGATTCGAATGCGATCTTCCGGTGGCAGGTAGAGATCATCTTCCGGTTGCACATCGAACGCTTCGTACCATTCGTCGAAGTTGCGTACCACGCCATTCACGCGAAACTCAGCTGGCGAGTGCGGGTCCGTAGTGAGGCGCTGAATCAGTGCGTCTTCCCGGTACTTTCTTTGCCATACCTGGCCCCAGGCCAGGAAGAAACGCTGGTCGCCGGTCAGGCCGTCGATGACCGGGGCTTCTTCGCCACCGAGCGACATCTTGTAGGCGCGATAGGCGAGCGACAAGCCACCCACGTCACCGATGTTTTCACCCAGGGTGAAGCGGCCGTCGATGAAGTAGCCAGGGACCGGTTCGAACTGTGAATACTGTTCTGCCAGTGCATCTGCCAGGGCTTCGAAATTGGCACGATCCTCATCGGTCCACCAGTTGCGCTGGATACCAGCCCAGTCAGACTTGGAGCCCTGATCGTCGAAGCCGTGACCCATCTCATGACCGATCACCGCACCGATGCCGCCGTAGTTAACGGCAGGGTCAGCAGCAGGATCGAAAAACGGTGGTTGCAGAATGCCTGCCGGGAACACGATCTCATTGAACGACGGATTGTAGTAAGCATTAACCGTCTGTGGCGTCATGCCCCACTCTTCGCGATCTGTTGGCTCACCAAGGCGACCAACTTCGTCTGCATAGTTAAACTCACGTACCCGTTGTACGTTGCCAAACAGGTCTTCGCGGCGAAGTTCCAGATCAGTGAAATCTTTCCAGACATCGGGATAGGCGATTTTGGGTCGAAATGCCTCCAGCTTGCGATAGGCCTCTTCCTTGGTTGCCTCTCCCATCCAGTCGTTCTGCTCAATACTCTGACGCAGTGCTGTGCGCAGGTTTTCTACCAACTCGTCCATCTGTTGCTTGGCAGATTCAGGGAAATGTCTTTCCACATAGACCTGGCCAAGTGCTTCACCAAGGCTGTTGAGCGAACCCACACGTGCAACACCTCGTTCCCAGCGCTCCCGTTGCTCGGGCACACCGTTGAGTACGGTGGAATAGAAATGGAAAGCTTCCTGATCGATCTCTTCCGAGAGCACATTGGCAGAATCGACAATGAAACGGTAGGTCATATAGCTGCGCCAGTCTTCAACAGGCAATGTATTGACCAGGTCAATAATGGGAGACATGGCGCTTGGATAGGAGACGTTTAGATCGGTGAGATCAGTAATGCCAGCGGCAGTGAAATAGGCATCCCAATCCAGGCCAGCATACTCTGCCTTGAATTCTTCATAGCTGACCGGGTTGTAGGTCAGGTCACGATTACGGCGCTGCGAACGTGGCCAGGTGTGTTCGGCAACCTGGGTTTCCAATGCCAGAATCGCCTCTGCCTTGGCAGCGCTGTCTTCGATATCTGCGAAGTCCAGCACGCGGGTGATGTGGGCGACATATTCCTGGCGCACTTCAATGAATTCTTCGGTGTCCTGCAAATAGTAGTCACGATCGGGAAGCCCAAGACCACCAATGGAGAGATTCAGTTGATGGCGGTCTGGATCAGAGCGGTCGGCTCCCACATAGAAACCAAATGGGCTCGCAGTGTTCTCGATCTGCGCGCGACCGAATCCTTCGATCAACTCTTCTCGTGTGTCGATCTGAGCGAGTGCTGCCAGCCCCTGCTGCAGTGGGCTGATACCCAGTTCATTCAGGGTTTCCACATCCATGTAGCTGAGGTAGTAGTCACTGATCTTTTGCTCCGTTGAACCCTGGGCCGGTTCCATACTGGTGAGATCATCGATGATGGTGCGCACTCGCTCATCGGAGCGATCACCCAGGGCATTGAATGATCCATAGTTACTTCTGTCCGAGGGCAACTCGAAGGTATCCAGCCAGCGACCATTGGTGTAGCGGAAAAAATCATCGCCGGGTTGCGTAGCCGGGTCCTGATGACTGAGATCGACACCGAATGTGCCAAGTTCCGGAGTTGCGGCCTCACTGCTGGCCTGGGTGGCGGGAGCAGGTGTTGCTTCCGGCGTGGGTGTGGCGGTAACCGGAACAGACTCCTCCGATCCGCAAGCAACCAAAAACGCACAGGAAACCGGCACAAGAAACTTGAATGACGCTGACATAGTGTTCTCCTTCAATAAAGCAGGAACGGGAGTATACCCGAATTCCAAACTTCACTGGGCCCGCTCGCCTCCAGAAAAACTCCTGCCTTTAACAATGTAGGCAGCAGGAGTTACACTGCCGAAAGTTTTCAGGGTCGCCAGTCAAGTGCCCTGCTCAGGAGGCTTCCATGTATTTTTCTGATCGGTTACGCCGATTGTTCGTCCCTGCTGCAAGTGCAGTGTTACTCTCACCGATTGCTGTTGCCCAGGAAACGGCGACGCCGAACGGTATAGCTGACAATCGCAGCAGCGCTTTTATCCTGACCAATGCCAACATCTACCGGCCCAATGGTGAGTTGCTGGAAGGGAGTTTGTTGATTCGTGAAGGCCGCATCGTCGAGCTTTCAAACAGCAACGATGTGCCGGCCGGTTATTTTGAGATCGACCTGCAGGGGCGCTACATCTATCCCGGTCTAATCGATATATACACAGATATTGGTATTCCGGAACTGCAGTCCCGTGACGAAAATGGTGCTGCCGAGAACCTCTATCCTTCCGCGCAGGCGTTCAATGTCAACGATGCGATTCGATCAAACTTTCGTGCCAGCACTGCTTACACACCCGATGAGGACTCGATCAAGAAGTTTCGTGATCTGGGGTTTTCAACGGTACTGAGCCTGCGGCCAGACGGCATCGCTCGCGGCACATCGGCACTGATTACTCTCGGTGACCAGAATGCCAACGAGGCGATCATTGTTCCGGATGTGGCAGCTCACTATTCACTGGACAAGGGCAGCTCGGTTCAATCCATGCCAGGTTCGCTGATGGGTTCGTTCGCCCTGCTGCGACAAACCTATCTCGATGCCCAGTGGTTTACGGCCCAGGATCCGCGCCCATTTACCGATGACACCCTGGAAGCATGGCAATCCACCCAGGCATTGCCACAGATACTGGAAGTGGAGAACTGGCAGCAGGCGTTGACTGCCGACAAGGTGGGTGATGAATTCGATACCCAGTACATTCTCAAGACCTCCGGTGACAGCTACAAGCAAGCCGGGCTAATCGCAGAAACCGATGCGGCATTGATAGTACCCCTGGCATTCCCGGATGCCCCGGAAGTGTCAGACCCCATCGCGGCAGAAGACGTTTCATTAGAAGACCTCAAGCACTGGGAGCTTGCCCCTTTTAATCTTCGCCTGCTGGCAGAACAGGACATTGAGTTCGCCATCACCAGCAGCGACGCTGATGAGGATTTCTGGGATGAGCTGCGTGAGGCGGTGAACAACGGCCTGCCAGAACAGGCTGCCATTGATGCACTTACCCGCGTGCCCGCCGAGATACTCGGCGTGAGTGATCGTGTTGGCCAATTGCAAGCGGGTGCTGAAGCGAACTTCCTGGTGACTTCCGGTCCTCTATTGGCAGAAGACACAGTGCTGCTGGATAACTGGATCGCGGGAGAGCGTTATCAGCTCAATGCAGATTTTGACGACCGACAGGGTGCCTATGCCCTGGCCGTTGGTAACCAGCAGTTCGATCTCAATCTGGAATTTGATGGCGATACTCCGAAGGCTGAGCTGCAAATTTCTGCAGACGAAACCCGGCAAGTAAGCATGGAATTGAACGAGGACATCATCACCCTGAATTTTGCATTCGATGATGATGGTAATCGTGTACGCCTTACCGGCTGGACCAATGACGCCGGTTGGCAGGGCAACGGTTACACCCCTACCGGCGACCTGGTGAGCTGGTCTCTCAGCCGGACTGGTGATCTCGGTGCTGACGAGGATGACGACAGCGAGGACAACAGCAGTGTACTGCCTGGCTCGATTCTCTATCCGTTCACCGCTTACGGGCGGGAGCAGCTGCCAGCACGGCAAGACTTTATCGTGCGCGGCGCAACCGTATGGACCAATGAGGATGAGGGCGTGCTCGTCACCGACGTACTGGTAGAAGACGGGCGCATCGCTGACATCGGTGATGATCTATCTGCCAACGGCGTAGTGGAGATCGATGGCAGCAACAAACATCTCACACCAGGCATTATCGATGAGCATTCGCATATTGCCCTGTTTAACATCAACGAGCGGGAAACCAATTCCTCCATGGTGCGCATGAAAGATGTGGTGGATTCGGAGAACATCAATATCTATCGCAACCTTGCTGGTGGTGTTGTTGCCGCACAGTTGTTACATGGTTCAGCCAACCCCATCGGTGGACAGTCGGCCATCGTAAAGATGCGCTGGGGTATGCCGTCTGAAGGATTGCTGATAGATGATGCGCCGGAATTCATCAAATTCGCTCTAGGAGAAAACGTAAAACGCAGCAGTAACCCGGCCTCGGTTCGCTATCCGCAAACCCGCATGGGCGTAGAGCAGGTTTTTGTCAATGCGTTCAGCCAGGCACAGGAGTATGGCAAGACCTGGGAAGACTACAATAATCTGTCCCGGGCACAACAACGGAACACGCCGGCGCCACGTCGAGACCTGGTCGATGAAGCGATGTTGGAAATACTCAATGGCGAGCGCTTCGTGACCAGCCACTCCTACGTGCAATCCGAGATCAACATGTTGATGCATGTTGCAGACAGTTTCGATTTCAACATCAACACCTTCACCCATATTCTCGAAGGCTACAAGGTGGCGGACAAGATGGCAGCTCACGGCGCCGGCGGTTCTACCTTCGCGGACTGGTGGGCTTACAAATGGGAAGTGCGATATGCAATTCCCTACAATGCTGCGCTCATGCAGCAGGCAGGTGTCACCGTGGCATTGAATTCCGATGATGCGGAGATGTCCCGACGCCTGAACCAGGAAGCAGCCAAGGCGGTGAAGTATGGTGGTGTGAGTGAAGTAGACGCGCTGAAGATGATCACGCTGAATCCAGCAATTCTGCTGCACCTCGATCATCGCATGGGCAGCATCCGCGAAGGCAAGGATGCGGACCTGGTGCTGTGGTCCGATCATCCACTCTCTATCTATGCGGTTGCCGAAACCACATGGATCGAAGGAACACCCTATTACGACATGGAACGGGATGCGGCGCTGCGCGAAAACATCGCGGCGGAAAGGGCGCGAATTATTGCAGCGATCACGCGCGAGGAGTCTGAATAATGGAATTATTAAAAGTGAAAGCGATCAAGCGACTGCTCTTCTCTGCCTGCGTAGTAATCGCCACCGCCGTAGTTTCAACCACGCTGGCAATTGTTCCCACTCCCGCACCGGACCAGGAAGGTCCTATTGCCCTGACTGGCGCGATAATTCATGTGGGTGACGGAACCATCATCGGCGATGGCGTCATTACTTTCGACGCAGGCATGATCACGGCCGTGGGCACGGCCGCCGACAATATCGACACCAGCGATCATGAGGTGTTCGATCTGCAGGGCCGTCATGTTTACCCGGGCTTTGTGCTGCCTAACAGTACGCTTGGCCTGGTAGAGGTGAATGCGGTGCGCGCCACCGCCGATGTGGTAGAAGAAGGCGACATCAATGCCAGCGTACGCTCCGCCATTGCCTATAACACTGACTCGGAAATCATTCCAACCAACAGGTTCAACGGCATACTCACCGCGCAGGTCACGCCCCAGGGCGGACTGATTTCCGGTTCTTCTGCCGTGTTCAAGCTGGATGGCTGGAACTGGGAGGATGCCATGTTGGCTGAAGACGTTGGCCTGCATCTGCATTGGCCTTCTTACACCCAGCGTCGCCGTAATCCGGAAACCGGGCAAATCGAAACAGTAGAAAATGAAAATTACCAGGGACAAACCCAACTGCTGCACAGCCTGTTCCAGGATGCCAAGGTCTATACTGGCAACCCGCTGAACCTGAATCTGCTGGCGTTGCAGCCATTGTTCAACGGCGTAGCGAAGCTGTTTATTCATGCCGACGATGCAAAGGAAATAATCAGCGCGGTGCGCTTCGCGCGTACCTACGGTGTTGAAGAAATCGTGCTGGTTGGCGCGGCCGACGCCTTGCTGGTTCGCGACTTCCTGGTGACAGAAAACATTCCGGTCATCTATGAGCGAATACATGAGTTGCCTCTGCGCGAGTGGAACGATATCGATGCCCCATTCAAGACACCCTTCCTGCTTCACGATGCTGGGGTGAAAGTCGGCATAGGCGGTGGCTCTACTTCGATAGATCGACAACGCAACCTGCCATTCTTTGCTGGCACCGCTGCCGCTTACGGTGTGGACAGGGAAGTTGCCCTGTCGATGATCACCAGCATCAACGCTGAAATTCTTGGCGTCGATGAACGTGTTGGGACTCTCGAGGCCGGCAAGGATGCGACCCTGTTTATCTCCGAAGGCGATGCACTGGATATGCGCACGAACCAGGTCATCGGTGCGTTCATTCAGGGCCGTGACATCGATCTCAACGGTACCCAGCAACAACTCTATGAGCGGTTCCGGGAAAAGTACTCGAACACACTCGAATAAGCAGCGCGTAAATGGATTCCTAACTTATGGAAGAGTTTCAGACCTTCGTCACCCACCTGGAGTGTAGCTACACCGGCAAGCACTATCCCGCTGACCAGCTGCATGGTTTGTCAGAAGCGGGAAAACCCTTGCTGGTGCGTTATGACCTGGAGGCCCTGGGCCAGGCAGTAAGCAAGGACGACTTGTCTGCTCGCTTGCCAGAGTTCTGGCGCTACCGTGAATTTCTGCCCGTGCGCAAATCAGAAAACGTCGTCAGGCTGGGTGAGCTGATGACACCGCTGTTACCGGCGAGCAAGATTCAGCAACAACTGGGCTGTGGCGAGATTCTGATCAAGGATGAAGGGCGACTGCCCACCGGTTCATTCAAGGCACGCGGTTTAGCCCTCGCGGTTGCGATGGCAAAAGAGCTTGGTGTAAGCCGCATGGCCATGCCCACCAATGGAAATGCTGGCGCTGCCCTGGCAGCTTATTGCTCCAGGGCGGACATCGAGACCTATGTGTTTTGTCCTGAAGACACGCCACGGGTGAATGTGGAAGAGATTGCCTTTCAAGGGGCAAAAACTTTTCTGGCCAATGGTTTCATCAATGATTGCGGCAAAATTGTTGGCGAGGGCAAGGAAGTCATGGGCTGGTTTGACACCTCTACCCTGAAAGAGCCTTATCGTATCGAAGGCAAGAAGACCATGGGACTGGAGCTCGCCGAGCAATTGGGTTGGCAAGTCCCCGATGTGATTCTCTATCCAACCGGCGGTGGTACCGGGCTGATCGGCATGTGGAAAGCGTTCGCAGAACTGGAAGCCATTGGCTGGATCGGTGCCAAGCGTCCGCGCATGGTTGCTGTGCAGGCCGAAGGTTGTGCGCCTATCGTGAAGGCCTTTGAAGAAGGCACGCGCCATGCGGAACCCTGGCAGGATGCTCACACTATTGCTGCCGGCATCCGCGTGCCCGCCGCGGTTGGCGACTTCCTGATCCTCGATGCGGTGCGTGAGAGCAATGGCTTCGCAACGGCCGTATCTGACAAAGCCATCAATGCCGCGCATCAGGAATGTGCGCAGACGGAAGGTATTTTACTTTGTCCGGAAGGCGCCGCGACGCTGGCAGCGCTGAAACAGGAACTTGCCAGCGGGCGAATAAAAAAGGAAGAGAAAGTCGTGTTGTTCAATTGTGCAACGGGACTGAAGTATCCGATGCCTTCAACACATCAGAACATCGATCTCAATCAACCGATCGATTACGACTTCATCAAGGAAAGTTAACGCAGCAAGATGCTACAGCGTGCTACTACGAATTCGACGCAATTCGTGGTGAAACGACGAAGTGGTTTCATTGATATTTCTTTCGAAGCGACAAACGCGACGACGAATATGGCTGCCGTTTGGCGCCTCTTTTTTGCAGACGATGCGATCACCAGCTGCTGCTGTTGCATTGTAGGCTTCCACTTCCGCGTCCGTGGGCTGACCGGCCTGATAATTGGACGCGCCACCTGACTCAGCCGCACAGCCAACTACCATCAGGCATAAAAGGAGAAAAACAGATCGCATAACTATTCTCATGGTTAATTTCCAGAGATGGATATCACGCTGAATTGCGGCGGGAATCGATATTCCAGCTCGACACCCTCGAGCGGCACAGGCGTGCCATTCTCCAGCTTCGGCCGAAACTGCAGTAATGACACCTCGCGGCGAGCACGTTCTGCAATCAGCGCATTGTCGGGTGTGGTTTCTAATACTTCCAGGTCGGCCAGATTGAAGCCGAGACGAATCGTTCGATTATTGTTGATCAATCCGGTCGGCAGCAGGGGGTGCAGGTCGAATCGAACCAGCGCCATGATTTCAGTACCCATGCCACCGTTGATCGCGGCGCGCTCGGAAGGCAGTGCAGCGGTTGGATAGTTAGGTGTCCAGGCGTTAAAGCGCACCGGTCCCTCTTGTTGTTCGGTCAGCATGCTGGCAAAGCTGTTATGCAATTCGTTAGCCGGTAGCACTGTCGGGCGTGCGAAAAGCTGGTTGGTTTGTGCTTCGCTCAGGCCTGCCTGCAAAAATCTCTTGTAAGCAATTTCATAGATAGCCAGGGCTTCATCATCGTTGCCGAATAGCTTTTCCCAGTCTGCGCGATAGAGAGTGGCAATGGCCCGGCTTTCTGGCGGTACGTCTTCTTCAGCCAGCATATAGATCGCTTCGATTCGCGCCAGCAATTCCCTGCCGATGCGATAGGAAATTCTCAGTGAGTCACCGACGTTCATGGTCCAGCCGGAGATCTCTTCGTCAGCGTCGTTGCGGAAAGCATGTCTGCTAACACCCCGACGCTTGAGCAATGAACTCTGGTAATAGTGTGCGAGGACGATGTTGTAGAGCCAGGGCGCAAGCTGGGGATGGGCGTCACCCAGGGTTGCTTCGATACTGCTCACCGCGCGCCAGTTCAGGTTCTTTGCCGCAATGAGATAACGCACTGCGATCGGATTCTCTGTATTCGCAGACGCTCTTAACAGCAGGCTGCTGAGTTGCTCGGTGCCATTCAGGTATTCATAGAAGTCCTTCGAATAGACTTCATCATTGAGCCATTCGAAATAACTGACGTTAGTTTCAACCTGGTCCCATTTGCCCTGTGCGAGCTGGGCATCGATGGCGTATTCCAGTGGTATGCGCTGCTCCGGGGAGTTGAGGCCAAAATTGACCTTGGCGATCTGCATGGCGTCGAGAAAGGTGCGTTCCGCACGTTCGAACTGCCCACTGCGCATTTGTTGCAGCCCATCCTGGACCAGTTGTTCGCTGCGCGCCTGATCGAAGGCATTGAGCCAGAAATTTGTATTTTCGGAGTTATCTTGCGCGGATGCCCAGAAACTCACACACAACAACCCGGCTCCCAATAAGAGGCGGCTTTGAACTGCATTGCATGCGGTACTCCAGAATCTCATTACCACTTAACCCTGAATTGATGAAAACGAGCGCTTACATCACAAGATTCGAGAAGGGTCTGTCAGCATACCCACAAAAATCAGCCCCCGCAATTACCCCTGCTCCAAATCCGCCGAATTTTCGGCGATTTCGGGGGTATACTGACCGCATTGTCCGCAGCTTCGAGCTTGCTTTCTGACCCAATGGAGCTCCCATGAACAATACGTCTTCTGCCACCGAAATCGACCTCTATACCTGGAATACCCCCAATGGCCGCAAGGTTTCTATCATGCTGGAAGAGCTGGGTCTGCCCTACCGTGTTATCCCTATCGATATCACCAAAGGAGACCAGCTTGAGGCCGACTTTGTTGCGCTGAGCCCAAACAACAAGATTCCTGCGATCGTCGATCACGATACTGGCACCACCATGATGGAGTCAGGTGCCATTCTTATGTATCTGGCCAACAAGACCGGAAAGCTGATGAGTGAGCCGATGAGCGATGCCTTCTGGGAAGAAATGCAATGGCTGATGTTCCAGATGGGACATATAGGCCCGATGCTCGGGCAGACTCACCACTTCGTGAAGTTTAACCCCGGGGTGTCCGAATACGCAGAAGATCGCTACAGCAAGGAAAATGCGCGCTTGTACGCTGTGCTCGACAGGCGGCTGGAGGGTAGGGACTATATCTGCAATGACTATTCAATCGTCGATATAGCTACCTGGCCGTGGATATCCCGGTTCGAGTGGCAGCAAATGAACCTCGATGAATACCCCGCTCTGAAAGACTGGTATGTGCGGATTGCGGAAAGGCCGGCGGTGCAGCGGGGATATGGGGTGCCAGACAAGCTGCCTGTTCCATTGCCCACCTAGGACGCGTGCTTCATCTATTGGATGTCGTTATTGAATATAGTCCAGGGGCAGGGACGTGGTGTACTTGATTTGCTCCATGGCGAAACTGGATGACACATCGGCCAGCTCCGTGGACTGCACCAGCTTCTTATAAAAGGTATCGAACGCAGCGATGTCGGGTACCACCACTCGTAGCAGGTAGTCTGATTCTCCTGCCATGCGGTAGAACTCCACCACTTCAGGAAATTCAGCCACAGCGGCCGCAAACTGCTGCAGCCATTCCCAGTTGTGCTGGTTGGACTTCACCGCGACGAAAACATCGACGCCGAGATTCAGTTTGTGCCTGTCCAGTAAAACCACCCGATTGGAGATCACGCCGGCTTCTTCCAGTTTCTGGATTCGCCGCCAGCAGGGAGTGGTCGAAAGCCCCACGGCTTCGGCGATTTCTGCGGTAGACAGCTGGGAATTGCGCTGCAATAGGTCGAGTATCTTCTTATCAAGCTTATCCATGGAATATCATGCTATTTATTTGCAAATAAAGGAAAATAGTTGCCTCATATTAGAGATATCGTGGAAGATTAGCAAAAATATTCTCGCCAGACTTTGCTATTCTGACCCAGTCAAAAAAGTGTCCCGCCCCAATCCAGATGGCCGACACGGGGGAACAAAGAATTGAGCAGACTTAACCAACACCTGAAGCAGATCGATGAAAGCTATAGCCAGCACATGATGCATGCGCTGTCGTTCGCCTTCGAGCTGGCGGTGGCCAGTGTGGTGTGTCTTGTGCATGCATTCCTGCCCTTCCTGTTTGAGAAAACCGGCAGCAAGAAAGTGCAGCGTCTGCATGATCGCATGGTGGTGAATCGTCACCTGCTCAGCGATCACGAGCCCGGAAAGCAAGAGTTAAGCAGCCTCTGATATTAAGCAGGCCGCTTGATTGATGATCCGCCGCGTCGTAGCAGTACCAGACCCGGCGGATTTTTTATGCCCCGGAATTTCACACTGAAGCCGATTATCTGATTGCTCCTCCCGCCCGTCGTCTCGCGATTGATTCCCACTGTTAAAGTCTATACCTTGTGCGCTCTATCGAATTGAGCCTCAGGAGAGACTATGAACAAGGCAAGCGGAATCACCCTGGCGTTACTGGCCATGCTTGCAAGTGGTCTGGCAGCAGCACAGGGTACCTACATCGCGCCGCGCAATATTTGGGGGCAGCCTGATCTGCAGGGAGTCTGGAACTTCTCATCCAACGTGCCCATGCAGCGACCGGAACGGTTTGGTGAACGACAGTTCATGACCAACGATGAGATTGCCGCCCTGCGCCAACGCCTGGCAGAGCGCGATGCAGCATCCGATGCTGCAGTGCCCCAGGCCGATGATCCCAGCGCCGGTGGCTACAATGATTTCTGGGTTGAGAGTGCCGGTATTACCGACCATATCCGCACTTCTCACATTATCTATCCACCCAATGGCAGATACCCACAGCGGGTTCAGGGCTCTGTGATTCAGTTCGGTGGTCTAGGAGATGATGTGCCAGGCACACGCCCGGTACGATTCACCGTTGGTGGCATTGCCAAAGATGGTCCCGAGGATCGCGGACTGTCAGAGCGCTGCATCATCGGCTTCAACGATGGCCCGCCTTTCTCGCCGAGTCTGTACAACAACAATGTGCAGATCTTTCAGCACAAGGACACGGCAGTGATTCTCACCGAGATGATTCACAATGCGCGGATTGTGCCCCTGGACGGCAGACCACCATTGCCGGAAGAGATCACCCAGTGGTCGGGTGATGCGCGCGGCTACTATGATGGCGACACGCTGGTTGTTGTTTCAACAAACTTCAATGGCATGGCCGCGGCGCTGGAACCGTTCGGTACTTCCCACGACAAGGTGCTCACTGAACGCTTCACCCGTATCGATGAATTTACCGTCGAGTATGAGTGGACAGTGGAATCGCCTTCGACATTCACGGACAAGATTACTGCTGTAGTACCAATGACAAAAGTTGCGGGCCAGCTCTATGAGTATGCCTGCCATGAAGGTAACTATGGCATGGTTAATCTTCTGCGCGGTGAGCGAATCGAAGAACAGCGCAACGGCGAAGGCAACGAATAGTACGAACAGTACGAATAGAGATTAGATAAAAACTCAACTAACAAAGAAGCCCGGGCAGCGATACTGCTCGGGCTTTTTTATTGCCGATCTCTTTACTGCCAACCTCTCCAGCCCGGGCCTCTTACTACCTGTCCAGGCAGAGCTCCAGTGTGTTCTCCCTCATCAATCACGACTTCACCATTGACGATGACGTACTCCATGCCGGTTGCATACTGGTGCGGCTGCTGAAAAGTTGCATGATCGGTGACTGTAGAGGGGTCAAATATCACAATATCGGCATAGTAGCCATTTGCCAGCTCGCCGCGATCACGAATCTTCAGGTTGGTCGCCGGTAGCTTGCTGAGTTTGCGAACTGCATCGGGCAGGGTGATGACCCGGTCATCCCGCGCATACTTGCCCAGCACGCGAGCGAAGTTGCCATAGGCCCTTGGATGAGTGCTCTGCTCGAGAAACACGCCTTCCGTTGCCAGGGACTGGGCATCGGATGCGAAACTCACCCAGGGCAGCGCGATACCATTGGCCACGTTCTCTTCCGACATGAGAAAGTAAACTACCTGTACGCGACTACCATCCTCGATCACCAGGTCGATAGCGGTGTCTTCGGCAGATGTACTGCGTTGAGCCGCAACCTCGGCAAGGGTCATGCCGATGTAGTCGCGCAATTCCGGATTGCGGAAACCCACCAGCAGCGTACCCTCGGCTCCGGCAGAGAGATAAAGGTTCTCCCACTCATCTGTTGGCGTGGTCATCTCTTCCAGCACCTGGGTACGAATCTGCGGATCAAGTAATCGTTCGCGCCAGGCTGCATAGCCACCTTCCTGAACCCAGGGTGGCATGCCTGCATCCAGTCCGGTTGAGCCGGCGGTATAAGTATAAATGTCAGCGGTAATCTGCAGCCCTTCCGCTCGGGCGGATTCAACCTTGGCCACCACGTCGTCGAACTTGTGCCAGTTCTGTTGTCCGGCCATCTTCAAGTGATAGATCTCACCGGCGGTACCACCCTCCCTGGCAATGTGAATCAGTTCATCGATAGCCTCCAGCAATTGGTTGCCTTCACTGCGCATGTGGGAGATATACATGCCGTCGTATTCGCCGACGACCTTCGCCAGTTCCACCAACTCTTGCGTGCTGGCATAAAAAGCAGGGGCATAGATTAAAGAAGAACCAAGACCCATGGCGCCATCTTCCATCGCCTGCCGCACCAGTGCGCGCATGCGATCCAGTTCGGCCTCCGTCGGCGCGCGATCTTCATAGCCGACTTCATGAACACGTACTGATGTAGCACCAATAAAAGAAGCAACGTTGGGTGAGATACCTTTGTCGACCAGGAATTCGAGGTACTCATTCAGCGTGGTCCAGTTGATATCGACGCCACCATAGCCTCCCGATGCTTCGATCGATTCACGCATGGTCTCATTCAGCGGCCCGGGCGAACGACCTTCACCAAACACCTCCAGCGTGACGCCCTGCCTGATATCACTCTGGCTGCGCCCGTCTATTACCAGTGACTCGTCTGCCCAGCTCAGCATGTTGATGAAGCCGGGTGCCACAGCCAGGCCATCGGCATCGATGGTGTCGTCGGCGCTGCCTTCCAGTTGTCCTATGGCGACGATGCGATCATCGATTACCGCGATATCGGCAACAAAAGCTGCGCCGCCATTACCATCATAAATCGTGCCGTTCTCAATCAGCAGGTCGTAGTCGTTGCTTTGGATTGTCGCGCAGGCGCCGAGGCTGAGTAGCAGGGCGAGCAGGAGTGTTTGTCGCATATGGGTTGCTTCCTGTTTCTGTTGAAGTCCAACTTACCTAATCGAATTCCGCTGCACCAGAAATTTATTGCTCTTGCTGGTTGCACGAGCCAGGCAGCTTGCACGATGTAAATGGGGGACTGGCGAATGAGCGAGCGAGTGGACGTGCGAGGCAGGGATGCCGAGCTCGAGCCCACATGGATGTGGGTATGCGTTCCACGAGCTGCTCATTCGCCAGTCCCCCATGTGCAGTTGTGCTTCTGCGCATTGACAATATTGCTTGGCTAAAATACTGTATAAATATCCAGTATTTTGATCTGTCATCATGGCCAAAGAATCCTCTGTCGAAGCCGGGTCAGCCGGACCCGGAGCGGCGCCCCTGCCCGCTTATGCCGAGCTGCACTGCATCTCCAATTTCAGCTTCCTGCGCGGCGCCTCCTTCCCCGAGGAGCTGGTAGAACGGGCCTGTGAACTGGGTTACCGGGCCCTGGCCATCACCGATGAGTGTTCCCTGTCGGGAGTGGTGCGTGCCCACATGGCGGCGAAGGATCGCGACATCCAGCTTATCGTGGGTAGTGAGTTTCACCTCAGTGGTGGCTGTCACCTGGTGGCGCTGGCGACCAATCGTCGTGGTTATGGTTTCCTCAGTCACCTGATCAGTTGCGCCCGGCGGGAAACGAAGAAGGGTACTTACCGTATTGACCGCGCCATGATGGAAGACAAACTGCCCGAGGATTGCCTGCTGTTGTGGTTGCCGGTTCCCGGGCATTCGCCCGAGCAACTGGCCTGCCAGGCGGTGTGGCTACAACGCCTGTTCAGGGATCGTTTGTGGATTGGCATCGAGTTGTTATTGCGCGGTGATGATCGGGAGCGTCTGGGGCAGCTCTCTCGCCTGGGCAGACAGTATGGTATTCCCCTCTGCGCCGTCGGCGGTGTCTATATGCACGAACCCCAGCGTCGCGTGTTGCAGGATACGGTAACGGCTATACGACTCGGCCGCACCATCGAGGCAGTGGGTCTCGATGGGGAGAGTAACGCCCAGCGTCACCTGCGCCCCCGCGAACAACTGGCCAAGTTGTATCCGAAAGCCTTGCTGGAAGAGACGGTGCGCATTGCCAGCCGCTGTGCCTTCTCCCTGGATGAGTTGCGTTACGAATATCCTCGCGAGCTGGTACCGGAAGAATATACAGCCCATGGCTGGCTAAGAGAATTAACAGAGAAGGGCATTCGTGAACGCTGGCCGGAAGGTGCTACGCCCAAGGTACGCAACATCATCGAGCATGAGCTGATGCTCATCAAGGAACTGAACTACGAACACTATTTTCTCACTGTGCACGACATTGTCGCCTTCGCCCGCAGCCAGGGCATCCTGTGCCAGGGCCGGGGTTCCGCCGCCAACTCGGCCGTGTGTTATTGCCTGGGCATCACCGAGGTAGACCCGGCGCGCATCGAAGTCCTGTTCGAGCGCTTCATCTCCAGGGAGCGCAACGAGCCGCCGGATATCGATGTGGATTTTGAGAATGCTCGTCGCGAAGAAGTCATCCAGTACATTTACAACAAGTATGGTCGCAACCGTGCAGCACTGGCGGCGACGGTTATCACCTATCGTTCGCGCAGTGCCGTGCGTGATGTGGGCAAGGTGCTGGGGCTGGACAGCGAACTGCTGGACCATCTTTCAAAATCCATTTACTGGTGGGGTTCCACACTGGAAGAACAGCTGTCTGATTCCAATGTGGATTACACGGATCCGAAGATCCAGATGCTGGTGACATTGGCCAAGGCGTTGATCGGTTTCCCGCGGCACCTCTCCCAACACGTGGGGGGATTCGTCATCAGCCAGGGATTACTTTCTCACCTGGTGCCCATCGAGAACGCCACCATGGCAGACCGCACGGTGATCCAGTGGGAGAAGGATGATCTGGAGTCCCTGGGCCTGTTGAAGATCGATGTACTGGCCCTGGGTATGTTGACCGCGGTGCAGAAATGCCTGGAGCTGGTGAGCAGCTATAGCAAGGAACCCTTAACGCTGCAGAAGATACCGGCGGAAGATCCAAAGGTGTACGACATGATGGGTGAGGCCGACACCATCGGCGTGTTCCAGATCGAGTCGCGCGCCCAGATGAGTATGTTGCCGCGGCTGCGACCACGCAGCTACTATGATCTGGTAATCCAGATTGCAATTGTGCGACCTGGCCCCATTCAGGGCGACATGGTGCATCCCTACCTGAATAGGCGCAATGGCAAGGAAGCAGTCACTTATCCCAGCGAAGCGGTGAAGGACGCCCTGGACCGAACTCTCGGCGTGCCCATCTTCCAGGAACAGGTGATGCAGTTGGCCATGGTAGCAGCCGGTTTCAGTGGTGGTGAGGCCGACCAGCTCCGGCGCGCCATGGCGGCCTGGAAAAGGAAAGGGGGCCTGGAGCCATACCGCGACAAACTGGTTCGCGGCATGTTGGAGCGGGGTTATGAGCAGGACTTTGCCGAACAACTGTTTCGGCAGATCAAGGGTTTTGGCGACTATGGCTTTCCCGAATCCCATTCCGCCAGCTTCGCACTTATTGCTTATGTATCCTCCTGGTTCAAGTACTATCACCCTGCCGCCTTCTGTTGCGCCCTGCTCAACAGCCAACCCATGGGTTTCTATGCGCCGGCACAACTGATCAAGGATGCCAGGCATCACGGTGTGATCATTCATCCGGTAGACGTGAACGCCAGCCACCACGACTGCACACTGGAATTTGGTGAGCACTATGACAAGGCAGAATCACCCTGCCACCAGCAGACCACGGCACAATTGCGCAGCGGTTTTCGGCTGGTAAAAGGTTTGTCGGAAACCGGCGCCGAATCCATCGTCGCTGCAAGACAGGAAGGCGAGTTCGGGACGGTGCAGGAGCTGGTATTCCGCAGCGGCATCAATCGCGGCGACCTGGAGGCGCTGGCTGCCGCCGACGCCTTGCGCGGATTGGCTGGTGATCGTCATCGCGCCTTCTGGCAGGCCAGCGGCACCGAACCAAAAAGGGGTCGGAGACATTTTTCTCAAAAAAATGTCTCCGACCCCTTTTTGGCACTGAGCTTCTTCTCCGATCCGGATTTCGATAACGACTTCGGCACCGATGTTTTGCTGCCCGTTGCCAGCGAGGGGCAGAACATCGTCGGTGATTACACCGCAACCGGCTACACCCTGCGCCGGCACCCGCTTGCCCTGTTCCGCCCGCACCTGGATAACTATGAAGTGTTGAAGGCCAGTGAGCTCAACGATGTAGAAAACGAAATGAATGCCAAGATCACCGGCATCGTGACCTGCCGCCAGCGCCCGATGACTGCAGCAGGCGTCACATTTTTAACCCTGGAAGACGAAAGCGGATTCGTGAACGTGGTGGTCTGGCCCAGCCTGGGTGAGAAACGCCGGCCGGTAGTTCGTCAGGCCATGTTGATGGGCGTGACAGGTCATGTACAGAAGAGTGAAGGAGTGATCCACCTGATTGCCAGAGAGCTGGTGGACCTCAGTCATTGGTTGGGTACGATGGAAATCTCGTCGCGGGACTTTACCTGAAAGCAAACTCTCAAAAAGTGGAATTTTCTTTACCGCTGAACTAACTCTAAAGAAGCAGCTTGCAACAGGGATAGTCTTGTTCTGGCTGGCTCAAAATAATATGATGTGTATAAATACATAGAATATACACACGATAGAACCATGAGAACTAATATAGTGATCGATGACAAGCTGATGGCGGAAGCTCTTAGAGTTAGTGGCTGCAAGACAAAGAAAGAAGCGGTCGAAGCAGGGTTGAAGCTTCTAGTGCAACGCAATGACCAACAAGAAATCCGGCGTTTACGTGGCCGCCTGAAGTGGGAAGGAGATCTCGAAAAAATGCGGGGCAACAAGTGATTCTAGTTGATACCAGTGTGTGGATCGATTACTTCAATGGCAATAATAATAGAGCTACGGACAGCCTTGATGACTTGCTTGTTGAAGGCACAGTGGCAATAGGTGATCTCATCTATCTGGAGATTCTGCAAGGGATTCGCAACGATGGAGACTACAGGACCGTAAAGAGTCGGCTTACAGCACTGACCATTTATGAACTATTTGGAATTGATGCAGTAGAGAGATGTGCAAAAAGCTATAGGACATTGCGGAAAAAAGGAGCAACGGTTCGTAAAACCGCAGATGTGATAATCGCTTCTTTCTGTATTCACCATGAGATACCACTACTCTTTCTGGACAAAGATTTCATCCCTTTTGTGCAAATTCTCGGGCTACGTTCTGTTCTTAAAACCCGATAAGTCGCGTCCGACTCCTAAGCCAGCCATTTATACATCACCAATGCATCAACATATCCATCATTTGGATGATTAAACGCCTTCGGTAGTCTCCCTACTGTCTCAAATCCCAATTTATTCCAGAGCCGTACAGCGCCTTCATTGCTGGCTGCGACAAAATTAAATTGCATCGCCTTATAGCCAAGCCGTATTGCTTCCTGCTGGGAGTGTTCACACATGCTGGTGGCCAGCCCCTTGCCGCGAGCCGCGGATGAAACCATATAGCCGCAGTTACACACATGTGCACCCGGTCCTTCATTGTTCGTCTTTATATAGTAGCTGCCGAGAATTTCACCGTCTTCTTCGGCCACATAGGTTTGCCTCGGGTATTCCATCCATAAATGAAAGGCTTCTTCTTTACTTGAATCCGGTCGATAGCCATAAGTTTCACCAGCTGCGGCAATCTCATGAAAGAAAGGCCAGATGGCATCGAAATCTTCCTTGCGCGCTTCCCTGATAATCATCTTAGAAATCCCTGACTGGACTAGGCTGCCCCGCGATAGGCTTCTTCAAGCCTGGCGAAATCAAACTTCACCATGGTCTGCATTACGGTGAGAACCCGTTCCGATGTCTCCATGTCGTCCGCCTTGATCCAGTTCATAAACTGATCGGGCACGATCTGCCAGGCAACACCGTACTTGTCTTTCAACCAGCCACAAGCCATCTCACTACCGCCCTCCCCTAACTTCTCCCAGTAGTAATCGATCTCTCCCTGATCCTTGCAATTGATATACAGGGAGATCGCTTCGTTGAAGGTGAACATCGGGCCGCCATTCAGTGCCAGAAATTCCTCGCCGCGCAGTTTGAAACTGACAGTTAGCACCGACCCTTCCGGGTTCGGCATGCCGGGTGGATTGCGAGTGATCTGGGTGATCTCCGAATCGGGAAAAATATTCACATAGTAGTTCACCGCTTCTTCGGCGTTGGTGTCGAACCACAGGCAGGGCATGATCGGTTTCATGATGATTCCTATTTGACTGAATGGAGGCCGAACATATTCCCGTCCGGGTCTTTAGCATGAGAGACAAAGCCATAATCGCCAATGGACATCTTCGAATTCACCAGCTCACCACCGGCATCATTAACGCGCGCTTCGGTTTCCGCACAGTCTTCACAGGAGAAGTACACTACGGTGCTGTTTCCGCCGGAAGGCATACCGGGCGCATGTACCAAAGCCCCGCCAGAGCCTGGGTTCGCCGGGTCGGCGGGGAAAGACAGCATAGCTAAGCCATCGTCTGGCGCATCAGGCAGCGGGTTAACCTCTGTGCCTAACACGGTTTCATAAAACTTCTTTGCTCGATCCATATCCTGCACGTAAATTTCAAACCAGTTCACCGGGTTGTTAGCCATCTTTCTCTCTCCTATGTCTATTCTGCTGTGTTATCCAGTTGTTGAAAGCAGCCAGTGATGAGACGACTGGCATCGAACGGCACCTCTCCATCTACTTCCAGCGCATTGTCCTGATGCATCTTGTCTTCCGAGGCGAAGAAACTTTCCTTGTCTGGCCAGATCTGCAAAGAGATGACGATCTTCTCCCCTTCTTTCGCTTCGACTGCACGATACATGTCGGTCTGTTTGCCATGGGGAACAAAATCGTCCCAGCCATCGATAACTTCGATGCAGCCGTAGCGTTTGAATATGGCCGCGCTGTTGACGGCCCAGGTCTGGTACGCCTCCATGTTTTCTTCGGGTACCGGGATAATGAGTGCTGCCAGATACATGTACATTACTCCTGTCGATAATTCAGGGGTCAGAGTAAAAATACAGTAGTTTTTAAAAAACTACTGTATTTTTACTCTGACCCCTTTTACGCAAAGAAGCCATGCAGATACCAGCCTCTTTCACCCCTGCGTTCGCGATAAATCCACAGCCGACTACCGCTGGTCTCCTGGGCCACGTAGTAATCCCTGCAGACCTCTGCGCCCGACCACCAGCGCGTCTCAATGCGTTCCGGGCCGCTGAGCAAGCTAATGGATTTACGATGATAGAGTCTGCCGCCATGGAGTGTGAGTCGTACAGGCTCATCCAGTAACCACAGGGGTCTGGGATTTTTTGCCACTGCATCGCTCAGTGACACAGCGTCCCGTTGTGCAGATTCCGCATAGTCCAGTTCCTGACAGGCATACTCGGGGCAATGTTCGGCGACGGTGTTTATGCTCTTCAGACAACAACTGCCCAGGCGAGCCTGTAGTTGCTCCATGAACTGATCTAGTCTGTTCTGTTTCGGCGCGCCGCCTTTAACACGTTCTTCAACCAGCAACTGTTCACTCTCGGTCATGAAGGCATCGAACTGTTTCACCGACAGTTTCAAACCGATCACCGGTGCCGGAATACTGAGTTTGGCAAAATGGGTTTCCAGCAGGCAAAGCAGGTGGTCACGACAGCGACCGGACTGGCGCAGTGCGATATCAATTTCCGTACCGACACGTTTTTCATGTAACAGCCTGAAGACGAAACGGGAGACACTAAGATCACGTCGCTGCAGAAAATCGCAAAGCTGTGCCAGCATCTCATCAGCGAGTGGTAACAGGCGATCAAGATTCTCCAGCTCATAAGGCAGATCGTAACTGGCGCTGTAAGCCGGAGGTGCAACATAGTTGCGTGTGGGTTCCGGCGCTGCGCCGGTTGCCTTGTTCAGCAGGTTTACAAAGTCACTGCCGAAACGTTTGCGCAAGCCATCGGTCGGAAGGCGCCAGATATCCCTTAATTTGCGCACGCCCATGTTGTACAGGCGTCGGTTCTGTTCCTTGTTCAGTTGCAGGACTTCGGTAGACAACTGCCCCAGCGCCGAGCGCAAATTATCTTTCTGGTACACCAGGGCATTGTGTCCGGAGCGTGCCAGTAACAGGCTGCCGGTTACCGTGGGGCAGGCGGCGTAGAGAAAATCACCGGCTAGTTCATGTTGTTCCAGGGTCGGGGCAAGCAGTGTCCTGAGCTTGTCGTGAATAGGGTCGATGCCGCCAAAATATTTCAGGCTGCTGCGCACTTCGCAGATCAGTGCCTGGGGATGAAAGCTGACAGTGGAGCTGACCGTTTCCACCAGTCCGGCCAGCTGGTTGAGTATCTGTGCCTGCCGGGATTCACTCAGCCCGGCGAGCTGGGGGAAGAACAGCGCGTACCAGAGGTTCTGCCTGGAAACCTTTTTGCTGTTTTCATGCTGCTCATGGCGCGGTGAACTGGCCGGAACGACGGGCAGGGGAATGACCTCTGCCCCGGATGCTTCCGGCAGCGATAACTGTACCGTGGGCTCGGAATCTTTCATCACCATGCTGGTTTCTTACTCGTCCCGAGAGCCCCTAACTGGCCTGTGCCCGGGCATAGAGATTGAGGCGAGCGCTCAGGGGCCGAAAGTTACCCCGGGCCTTGATGAGAGTGATCTCGGTGTCCGAGAGACACCTGCTCTGGGGGGCTAAACCCTTTATTTGCAGGCGCATCGATGAGGGTGAGTACTTACTATCATTATGTTTGAACAGCACGCCCAGAGTCTTGCCTGCGTCCCCTGCCAGTTGCAGGCGACGCAATACCCGGCCCGGCAACCAGCTTTGCCAGGCCAGCACCAGGCCACAATTTTTTGTCTGCAATGCCTTCTCCATGCTCCACAGGGCATCGGTGCAACTGGTGTCTGCTTTCACCACCAATATCTGTCGGGTATCGATTCCGGCTTGGACGAGAGCCGGGGCATAAACCTGGTGAGGGGGAGAAACCCAGAGAATCCATTTGCCCTGTTCGATGATATTGCGCATCAGCGGCATCAGGATCTGTAATTCACCCATGCCCCAGTGAGGGGTGATGATTTCCAGCAGACCACTATCGGGCCAGCCGCGACCGGGAAGAATGTCATCCAGTTGTGGAAAGCCAGTACTCTGACCATGGGATCCTTGCCCGGCCAGGTCGCAGCCACGCCACAGTTTGGGATTACGGTGGAGCAGTCGATCAATCTGGGGATCTGGTCTTGCAGAATCGCTGTAAGCCCCGCCAGCCGGGGGCTGTGGCTCTGGCGAGGAGCCGGCAGTTGGCGCCATTTTAGTTATCATTTTGTTATTCCACACCCTATATACTGTATTTTTATACAGTATATAGGCAGGGCTTTTTCGCTGGCAACTGTTTTTTAAAGCTTTACCTATTTTCTAACCAAACCTCAGTAATGCGTTGTTTTTTAGCGAAAATTAAGCCTAAAGCTTTGTAAACAGACGCCGTTAAGCCAAAAGAACGTTGACTCTGTGATGGAGCACCCATGAGCAAGAAGCCAGACATGGTGTTTGTAGTGATCACCCTGTTTTTTATGAGTGTACTGGCCAGCAGTGTGGCACAAAGTGCCCTGATGTAGGTCCGACAAAAACTCTCGCGGCGATGGAATCGCCACATCGAATTTAAGATAACGAGAAAGGAAAGGGACGCCAGGGATAGGTAGTGAAGTCGCTCAGTAGCCGCCCCAAGTAGTATCGGGGCGGTATATTTTTCGGCTAAGCAGTATCGGGGCGGTATATTTTTTTCGGTGTGACTACGGCGTCGAGTCTAACGTCCCAGGTTTCCGTCGGAAACGGATCCGTCCTCTGGCATTCATGTGCCAGCCCCACCAGCAGCGGTCGGCTGCGTCGATTGAAAATCTTGAAACTGAAAGTACGATCGTAAAAGCCTTTGCCCATTCCCAGGCGAAAGCAGTTATCGTCAAAACCTACCAGTGGCACGAACACCACATCGAAAATAGTAGGTGAAACAATTTCATCGGGTAAGGGGGGTTCTGCAATTCCCCATTCATTCCTGGCCATCTCGGTGTTGGCATCATAGGGAGCAAACATTAGCGTTTGATCGCTGTCCTTGTTTACCACAGGCAGGTAACAAGTCTTGCCTTGCTGCAACGCAAATTCGGAAAGAATTTGCGAATCGATTTCACCGTCCATCTTCTGGTAAAAAGCGACACGAGTTGCATCCTGGAAGAAAGATTCTTCCATCAGCAGTTTCAATAAACCTTCAGATGCAGCTGATTGTTCTGCGTCACCAAGGCTTCTGCGTGCCTCTCGGAGAGATTCCCTAAGGGCAGCTCGTTCTTCTTGTTTCATAATTGGAAAAGAGAAGGACCGGGGTTATTAATCAAGTCCCCCGGAACACCGCTACCAAAACTGCCCTGAACCAAAAGGTTCAGGTGGTGGCTCCCGCGATGTATAAGGCTTTCCGTCTGGCGGACCTGCACACCAACATCTAACGAGTTGCCTCCGGTTTTCTAGATATCGGCTCAAGAACATCTTTGATTGGCAAATGCTCTAGGGAACTCTGGGCTAAGTATAGCTTGGCCGGGGGCGACAGGGAAAGCGGGGGATACAGGGGAATTCCAGAGCCAGATCAATACTCTAGCGACTGAGCACAGCCCACGAAAAGGGCGAAAATTGCCTACCAGATTTCTCCCGGATTAGGGCGTAGGAAACTTCCTAGGAGACACGCCCAGCGGCTAATTCAATTCTACTGAGGTGATAAAGAGGATAGTTACGAATCGAGAAGCGTTATCGAGGCAGCGAGGGCGTCGTTCAAATCTCTAACTGTCGACTCGACGCCAATGCCAAATCAATTTTTTCTTCGATGCCTTTAAGCTGCTGCGCAGTACCAGCACGGGTCTCATTGATCATCTTGTTCTTGCGCAGCATGTCATGGGTAATGTTGAGCGCAGCCATGACCGCAATTTTTTCAGCACCGTGGATATTGCCGCGCCCTTTAATCTTGCGCATGTTCTCATCGAGATAACGGGCAGACTTGATAAGTGCTTCCTGGTCGGAAGGAGGGCAGTTGACCTGGTATTCCTTGTCGAGGATTTTAACCTGTACGGCTGTGTTCTGTTCGCTCATATTAACTAGTCCGGTGGGAGATCTCAGGAATTATCCAAAGCTTTCAGTCGATCGAGTATGGACTGCAACTTGGTCTTCGCTTCCTGGTTCTTGTCTAGCAGCTGTTGCCGTTCGTTTTTCCAGGAACTCTGGCTCTCTTTTAGCAGCTGATTTTCCCGTTTCATTTCTGCACACAGGTCGATCAGGTCATCTACCTTGGTGCTGAGGCTATCGAAGGTTTCGTCGCTCATATCGTAGTGTGTTGAAATTATTGAAATTCCAGTAAGTGCAATGCACTACTGCAGTAACTTTAGGATTTACATTAACAGTGCGGTAACTATAGAGCGGCGCCCCGGATGGGTCAATAATTGGATAGGAAAAAAGCAGGAGAAAATGGGACTTGGTTCCGATTTGTTGGCGCTATATGCTTGTGCGCCTGTAAGCTTTTGAACCTGTTCGAGAAATAGTAGGAAACGAGTAAATTTTATGGCTGCGAAGCAAAGCAAATACAGTCAAATGAAGAGTCGTCGCAAGGAGCTGATGGCGCAAATGGAGCCCAACAGCATTGCGCTTATACCCGCGGCACAATCCAGTATCCGCAACAATGACGCAGAATATCTGTATCGACAGAACAGTGATTTTTACTATCTCACTGGTTTTCCTGAAGAAGAAGCGTTGCTTGCATTGATACCCGGTCGCAAACACGGTGAGGTGGTCTTGTTCTGCCAGGAAAAGAACAAAGAAAAAGAGTTATGGAATGGCATCCTCATCGGTCCGGATGCTGCCAAGGCGGAGTTAGGTTTCGACGATGCCTATCCCATCAGCGACATCGATGACATCCTGCCTGGGCTGATCGAGGGGCGTGATCGCGTGTATTACGCCATGGGCAAGGACGACAAGTTCGATGACAGGGTCATGAACTGGGTGAAAGTCATTCGCAGCAAGGCAAAGCTTGGCGGACATCCACCGGGAGAATTCCTTGTGCTGGATCACCTGCTGCACGAATTACGCCTGATCAAGAGCAATGCTGAAATCAAGTTGATGGAGCAGGCGGCAAAGATATCCGCCGAGGGCCATCGTCGTGCCATGGCAGTTTGCAAGCCGGGAATCTATGAATACGAGATGGAAGCGGAGTTGCTCCACGCCTTCGTTCGCAACGGCAGTCGTGCCCCCGCATACAGTTCGATTGTCGCTGCCGGAGATAATGCCTGCATCCTTCACTACAACACCAATAACGCAGAGGTTAAAGAGGGAGACCTGGTACTTATAGATGCTGGTTGCGAATACGAACACTACGCATCGGATATCACCCGCACCTTCCCTGCCAGTGGCAAGTTCAGTGCCGAGCAGAAGGCGATATACGAGCTGGTACTCAAGGCTCAGGAGGCTGCCATCGAGGCAGTTAAGCCAGGTGTTGCCTGGGATGAGCCGCACAATGCGTCGGTCAAGGTGATCACTCAGGGCCTGGTCAAGCTGGGCTTGTTAAAAGGTCGACCAGCACAGCTGATCAAGAGTGAGGCCTACCGGGATTTCTACATGCATCGTGTGGGTCACTGGATTGGTATGGACGTACACGACGTCGGCGACTACAAGATCGACGAAGACTGGCGTCTGCTGGAGCCGGGTATGGTGACCACCATCGAGCCTGGCATCTACATCGCACCTGACAATACCAAGGTAGCGAAGAAATGGCGAGGTATCGGCGTGCGCATTGAAGATGATGTGCTGGTTACCAAAACAGGCCACCGCGTGCTGAGCACGGGAATTCCAAAAACCGTGGCGGAGATCGAATCCTTCATGGCTAACCCGGTCCACTAGTCTATGTTCATCGAGACGCCATCAGAACACTACGACATCGTGGTTGTAGGTGGTGGCCTGGTGGGCGCCAGTTTCGCGCTTCATCTGGATGCGGCACTGGTGGACACGGACTGCTCCGTGCTGGTCGTCGAGGCGGTAAGCCCGGGCGATCATGATAATCAGCCCAGCTTCGATGCGCGCTCAACTGCGCTTTCCTGGGGTTCCCGTACCCTGTTCGAGGCGATGGGCATCTGGTCACAACTTCACCAGGTGGTGACGCCCATCGAAACCATCCAGGTCTCCGACCAGGGCCACCTCGGCACGACCGAACTGCATCACAGCGAGCAAGCTGTCGAAGCCCTCGGTTACGTTGTCGAGAACAGGGAGCTTGGCACTATTCTCAACCAGGGGCTGGAGAGCTCATCCCGGATACAGTTTCTCGCCCCGGCACGAATTAGCAGCATCAGGCCCGAGGCAGAGGGCATGTCTTTCACTATCCAGCATGGGGAGAGCGAGTTGCAATGCAATGCTTCGCTGGTAGTGCTGGCAGATGGTGGCAGGTCACCCATATGTCAACAGTTAGGCATACAACAGTCTTCAACAAATTACGATCAGAGCGCAGTCATTAGCAATATCGCTGTGCAGAATCCCCATGACAACATGGCTTTCGAACGCTTTACCAGGGCTGGTCCGCTGGCGGTTCTGCCGCTGGCAAGCTATGAGAGCCAGAACCGCTGTTCACTGGTTTGGACGGTTGAGTCAGGTGGCGAGAACGAGCTGTTGCAATGTGACGAAGCGACATTCATAGCGCGACTCGCAGAAAACTTCGGCAATCGCCTGGGGCGCATCGAAAAGGTGGGGCAACGCTTTGCTTACCCGCTGGCGCTGTCCGAAGCGCGGGAACAGGTTCGGCCGGGACTGGTGCTGCTAGGCAATGTGGCCCACGCGTTACACCCGGTCGCAGGCCAGGGGCTCAACCTGTCCCTGCGCGATTCGGCGGCGCTAGTGCAGATACTCACGGAGGGCATTTCTCGCCAGCAATCGCCGGGAGACATGTCGTTGCTGCAGTCCTATCTGGATTCCCGTCTCAAGGATCAGCGCGAGTCCATCCTGTTCACCGATCAGATGACCCGGCTGTTCTCCTCGAGCAACCTGGGCAAGGTATTGGCACGCAAGGCCGGACTGCTCAGCCTGGACTTGCTACCTGGAATGCGTAAGGAATTTGCGCGCCGCGCAATGGGCACGCTTGCTCACTGAAGAAGCGGACAGAAAACCGAGAATTTTTATTCTTCCAGGGCCGACCTGAGACTTTCTATGCGATTGCGATTGGCCCCGAGATCGCTGTATCCGAGGCGGGAAGCGGAGCGCACATGGGTTACCCCGCTGGCGCGATCCTGCAGAAATTCCACATCGTCGACAAACCCCATCAGCGGAGTAGTGAACTCGGCATACAGATAGTCTGCCTCGACACTGACGATATTGGCTTCATCCATGCCAGCCAGGACCTGCTGTATATCCGCAATGCTGGCATTAAGCGGAGCGATGCCATGGGTTTCGTCAGACTCGAAGCTGGACACGCAGTTGGGAGAATCGGGACAGGGTGTCAAGCGATTGTTCTGAATCCCGATATTCTGCGGTGGCTCACCTGCGCAAGCTGTGAGAAAGGGGATGATGGAAAGCAGGGATTTCTTCATGGCCTTATTGTTGCTCCGCTTTGTGTCTTGAGGCGATTTGGGTTGGACAAGATAGATACGTCAGGACCTTCCGATGCAGATCAGGACACCACGGTCATGCCCAGCCATTCCGCGATCAGAGCAGGCTTCTCTTCCCCGTCGATCTCCACGGTGACTTCGTGCTTGAGCAGATAGTGATTGGGTTTCTTCTCCTCGGCACTGAGCAACTTGAAGCGCCCACGAATCCGGCTGTTAACTTTCACCGGATTGATAAAGCGTAGTTTGTCGAAACCATAGTTGATGCCCATCACCGTGTTGTTGAGCTTGGTGCTGCCCTCGTAGCCCATGAGCACCATCAATGACATGGTCAGAAATCCATGGGCGATAGTGGTGCCGAACGGGGTCTGGGCCGCTCTCTCGGGATCCACGTGGATATACTGGTGATCCCCGGTTGCTTCCGCGAATTGATTGATGCGGTCCTGATCGACGACCATCCATTCAGAGACTCCAACTTCCTTGCCCAGATAATCGGCAAGCTGATCTGTATCGATTGTGAGCGCCATCAAAATACTCCCTTCGTAGTGATGTCTTCGCGCTGCAGTCTAACAACATTCATGTTCACGCGGAACAAGACCGGGGGCCTGCCTGCGCCTATAATGATGAATCATGAATAAAGACACAGATTTCGACATCATAATCGCCGGTTGTGGCCTGGTTGGTGCGGTCATGGCGCTGTCACTTCGGCCCCTGCAACAAGCTGGCCTGCGCATCGCAATCGCCGATCGCCAGCCCTTCGATGAGTCGAAGATCACCTTTCATGCGCAGCCGGATCACTTCGATCCACGTGTCAGCGCGCTGACCATTCGCTCCCAGCAGATACTCGATGAGCTCGGTGTCCTGAGTGCAGTCGAGGGCATGCGCTATTGTCCCTATAGCGATATGGACGTCTGGGACGGAGAAGGCACAGGCTCTATTCATTTTGATGCGGCGAGTCTGGGACAGGTCCAGCTCGGCGCAATCGTCGAGAATTCTGTGGCACTGGCTGCCCTGCATAGGGCGCTGGGCGAGATGGACTCATTGACCAAGCTGATCCCCTGTTCCCTGGAGTCCATCGAAAAGACAGATCAGGGTGTGGTGATTCGATCTGCGGAAGGTGGCAGCTACTCCACTAGATTGCTGATTGGTGCCGATGGCGCAAACTCCAGGGTAAGGGAGCTATTACATTTTCCCACCCGCGAATGGGACTACCAGCACACGGCGATTGTCACCACGGTGAAAACAGAATTGCCCCATCAACACACCGCCAGGCAACGGTTCATGTCAACCGGCCCGCTGGCATTTCTTCCCCTGCAACAGCAATCTGATGACCAGCAGCAATACTGCTCCATAGTCTGGTCGGTGATTCCCGAGGAAGCGGAAAAATTAATAGAGATGGACGATGAAGTCTTTGCTCGTGAGTTGGGCAAAGCCTTCGAACATCGCCTGGGTGAAATTCAATGGTGTGACAGACGCTTTCAGCTACCACTGCGCCAACGCCATGCCACCGAGTATTACCAGCAGGCTGTCGCGCTCATAGGCGACGCTGCACATACCATTCACCCTCTGGCAGGGCAGGGAGTGAATCTTGGTTTGCTGGATGCGGTTGTGCTGGCTGAACAATTAGACAAAGGCATTACTGCCGGTCGCGAGGTAGACGACGTGCATTTACTGGCCCGCTATCAACGGGAACGCAAGGCCAACAACCTGGGCATGATGTGGATGATGGAAGGATTCAAGCACCTGTTCGCCGATCAGCATCCACCGATTCAATGGCTGCGCAACGTTGGGCTTGATGCAGTGGATAATTTCGCAGTGTTGAAGAACGAACTCGCCCGTCGTGCAATGGGCTTAAGTTAAGGCTGACCTTCAGTGGTGGCTGTCGCTGTGCTGCTTGTTCAGGATCGCGTTGACAGTCATCTTCACATTCTCGCGAATCAGCTGTTCAACTTCCTCGTTGTTATTCAGGCCACAGCTTGGTGGCCAGTCCTGGTAGGCCACTGCCGCGGGAATGGAACCCGAGTTACGCAGCATGACAATGCCATGTAGCTGAGACCAGATAAGGATTGTGGTGTTCACCACATCTTCTTCCTTGCATTGCACGTTGTACTTCTCGAAAACCTGGTAGACAAGTTTACGGGTGCGCACAACGCTGTGGCAGGCGACTTCGATAAATTCCGGTGTGGAGCGTTCAAGGGGTAATACCGAACTGAACAGAAACAGGAAGCGCGCCGGTTGCTGTTGGGAAAAACGGAAATAGGCGTAGCAAATTTCCAGCAGGGTTTGTTCCGGGTCGCCCGATTCGTCACACTGGGTATCGAAGAAACGATTCAGTTCTTCATACAGCCGAATCTTGATGGCCAGCATCAGGCTGTCCTTATCGGCGAAGTGGTTATAAACGGCGGATGGGGTCACTCCGACTTCTTTGGCCAGCCGACGCAGGCTGATGTTGTCAGTCTGGTTCTTGTCGATGAGTACCATGGCCGCATCGATCAGGGCACCTTTCACATTACCGTGATGGTAGGGCTGTTGTGTTTTGAGGTCTTCAGAGAACATATTCTTATCAGCCGCGCTAGATTCCGAAACTGTAACGCAATTGCAGTTGAATTACATCGTTAAATCGAAAGGCCTCGAAAGGGGAAGCTGCCGTGGTGCTGTAATCCACCCACAGAAGGCCGAAATTCAGTGTATCTGACCAGTTGTACTCTGCTGACAGGCGCACTACCCGGCCGCTGTCATTGGCCAGTTCATTCCACACCCCGAGGATCTGCAGGCGCTCGTTCAGTGCGGTCCAGTAAAGGCGCAGGCCGGCGCTGATCTGGTCCTGTTTCATTAACATGGTTTCGCTGTAGGCCTGGGTATGCACAGAATCCAGCTCGAGAGTGACCACCAGGTTGCGAAAGCCATTGTATTCCGCACCAACGGCGGCCAGGACCTGGTTCTTCTGCTCCCAGCCCTGGTTGAGGCTGAAAAAACTCTCCCGGTCTGGACGCACGGCCTTGTCCCGGTGCAGGCCGGCTTCGCCAAAGAATAGCCAGGAACCCTCCACCCAGTTTGCCGAAAATCCAATTGCCCGCATCCGATTGGGTTGCAGATACACGATGGGAGTAGATGAGGGCAGGTCGGTAATTCGGCTAACTGTTGGGGCGTTGTCATTGAACTCAGCGGCAATGAGTTGCAGGTCTCCCTGTGCCAGCCGTGTCGAGGCGCGAATGAACACTTCCGACTGCTGTTCTGCTTCCAGCATCGCCACCGCGGCTCCGGCCTCTCGCAAGCGGATGAACTGGTCGAACTCATCTCCAGCCGGTCCGATCAGATTACTTCCAGCCTCCTGGGTTACCACCGCATCAATCACCCAGTCATTCACGTTAAAACTCATCAGTGCCGCAGGTACCTGCAGGCGAAGGTCTTCAAGATCCTGTTGCGCCAGGAAGTACTGGTTCTCTACGTTAATGAGGTCAGTCACTCGCAGATATTCAGACTGCCCCCATACCAGAAGCTGGTTGCCCAGCTTGAAGTAGAGGCCGTTGTCGGTTTCATGTTCCAGATAGAAATCGCGGATCTCGTAGCGGTTACGATGGGTGTTTATTTCCTCTGCGCTATAGGTTGTGTCATCGAACCAGCGATAGACCTCGTCATGATAGTAACGGGCACTGAAACGAAACGCGGTTTGCTCATCGACAGAAACATCCAGCTGTCCATAAAGGTTGGTCTCAATGCGATTGATCTCTTTTTCGGCACGATTGAACAACGGCCCGGGCGATTCCAGTCCGTAGGCAAGTTTCTCGGTAACCCAACCAAAAAACTCAACCCGATCGTTTCCTTCATCTGTATCTTCGATCTCGATATCGATGGTGTTGAAGAAGTCGTCCTGTGCCAGGACAGGGAGAGCCCAGAGCAAGAGAGCGAAGAAAGAAGCAGCTATGCGCATGGGTATAGATTGGGGAAGGAATAGGTCGATGAAAAGGCCGATGAATAGCTGCCTGCTAATCCAGGCCTCTTTGCATGGTTTCTGTAGTAAACAATTCATCATCGACAGGATCGTTATAAACCACATTGTTTAGTTGCAAGACACTGGCATGCTCCTGGCGACCGTTACGAGTTGTTATCGCCTGCAATCTGCGGACTGTCCAGATGCCGTCAATCTCTTCGATCTCCGAAGCAGTGAAATACTTGATGCGATTACCGCGCAGTTCCCAGGCCTGGCCGCGTACCTGGACAAAGTTGTCCTTGCGAATCCAGCTCTGCAACTTCGAGTAACCAGTGGCATCTTCTGCCTTTTCTTTGAATTCGGTTTTTGCTGTTGCCTCGATAACCCAGGTATCGAAACCATCGACTTGTTCAGATTCATTGACGAATGTGAAGTCATACCAGCTCAGTTCAATACCATTGATATCGGCATAGGTGAAATCGCTGCCAAGAAAAGAATCA
>CAYTLI010000005.1:0-34206 GCA_964438455.1 uncultured Pseudohongiella sp. | reverse complement strand
TAACCTCTGCCGAAAAGCCTTCGCGGATAATGTCATGGGCAACAGCGACCACATCGCCATAAATCTCCATCTCTGAATCGATCCGCGTCTCCAGCCAACCCACCGCCAGAGCTTCGGCAGATTCGACACGATCGCGCAGTCTTTGCGGTAAGACAGCATTCAACGCCTGCTGCTCAGTGAAGGTAAGCCCATCAGCCAGGGCATAGTCTTCAGAATAGTTGAGCGCGATGCGCTGGGGATCGGCTTCATTGAGAATGTCAGCAATGCGCTGCCATTGATCAGGCTGCTCTTCGGGATCCCAGACTCCTGGAAATACATCACCCACGGCATAACGTGCGACGGCCATGCGTTCGACACCGCGGTTATCACCATGATCGATAAACATCAGCACCGTGCGGCGCCGGGCGTTGAGCCAGGTAGCTGGTAACATGGTCTTGAGCACTGGGTCTTCGTTATATTCTCGTGCAATCAGGATCCAGGCGTCGATGCCTTCGCGGCGCATCAGCAGAGGTACAATCGTATCGAGCCGCTCGTGAAGAATCTTGTCTTCTATTTTGGCCTGTTCACGTAAGGGCAGAATTCGGTTAGATAAATCTTCGGCTGAATTTGACTGAATTGGAACGCACAATATAGACAAAAATGAAAACGCTAAAAGGCAATGCCTTGAATATGTAATAAAGCAGCCTTTAGTTATAAGAGTTTCTAGATGGATCATTGATATATTCCACAAATTTAGTTTGTACCATTGCCCCGCCAAGGTAATCGCCGCATCCATAATCGCAACGCATGTTCCTGGCTAGTTGCCAGGTGGCTTCATCGTCAATACCTTTGGCTAATACCTGCATGTCTAACTTACGCGCCAATTCGATACTCGATTCCATGATAGCGTGAGCGCTTTGATTGCTTCCAGCTTGCTGCACGACAGACTTATCAATATTTAGTATCGAAAACGGAATATCCTTTAGATGGCTCATCGACGCTGTGCCGGTGCCAAATGCATCTAATGCAAGCCCAAATCGTTTCAGCCTTAGTTCCAGTAGTGCTGATTGTATTTCCGGGAGCATCTGTGTAGTTTGAGTTTCTCTAATTTCAAGAACAACGCGATATGGATCCAATTTAGCCAGCCTGGTTTCTTCTTCAATCGTGTTTCGAAAGTCCTTATCAGTAATGATAGATAAACTGTACACACTTTATCACGAAAAATGTGGGGATTGATTCCGCTTTCATAGGGCAATAATCGTATTGACAGTTGGCAACCCTTCTAGATGAGTCTCGTAGACTTGGAACTTTTGGCGAGATATGCTGATCTTGGTTTATTGACCCTTGTGATTCTGGGGAAGTTAATATGCGATGCTGAACTACTTAGCTTCTTAGTCTCAGTGGTCTTGTATTAGGTGTCTGCGATCAGCAACAGTGCCGGTGCCTGCAGTTTCTGCGCCGTGAGCAGGGAAAATGTGATTTGCAGCTATCGCGCAATCAGAGAGATTATCTACAATCAGTAAGGACAGTTTAGGCAGGAAGCAAGTAGTGACTGAAGTTTATGATGTGCCCTACATGCGCCGCACCCGAGACTACTACCGGGCACAGGGCTACAAACAGGATTATGTGTGGGCGCATTTTTCCGATGCGCCTTTTCAGGCGTTGGCCAAGTCGCTGGAAAAATCGACTCTTGCCCTGATTACAACGGCCATGCCGGACACCGGAAAAGGCCGCAGCGAGCGCAAGCTGTACTCGACACCTGTAGATCCGTTGCCGGACTCCATGTACACGGACGAACTTTCCTGGGACAAACAAGCCACCCATACCCGCGATGTGAATTCCTTCTTGCCAATTGTGCCGATGCGGGCTTTGGTCGAAGAAGGGCGTTTGGGAAAGCTGGCCGAGCGATTTCACTCGGTGCCAACAGAATACAGCCAGCGTTCGACCAGGGAGGTCCAGGCGCCAGAAATTCTCAAGCGCTGCCTGGAGGATGGGGCAGATATCGCACTGCTGGTTCCCTTGTGACCCGTCTGTCACCAGACCGTGAGTCTGGTCGCGCGACACCTGGAGAGCAATGGCATACCGACGGTCGTACTCGGTTCTGCCATGGATATCATCGAATACTGCTCTGTGCCTCGATACGCCCACGTGGATTTCCCGCTGGGTAATCCCTGCGGTAAACCTTTCGATACTGCGATGCAGAAATCTATCGCCGAAGATGTGCTGGACTTGTTTGGTCAGGCAACGCAAGCGGGTACCATCGTTCGATTATCCTATCAATGGAATGAGGATCAGGCCTGGCGCGATGCTTATGCACGGGTAAGCGACGAGAATCTTGAGCATTTGCGTGAGTTAGGAGAACAACGCCGGCGCGAGCAGTTGCAAAACAAGACCTCCCTGGCGAAGATTGATTTCAATTAGAACCAGAAACTGACGCCCGGCCCTCGGAATTACTGCTGATTCAACGAGAAGATAGGCATCTTGTAGGAATTATCCTACACTTGCACTATTTGCAGCAGTACAGTTCTATCGATGCGCCACCAAGCACCTGAAATCTCGCCCGACATTGCCCAGCAAGCTGTGCAAATTGTTGGCGCACGCAAGGGTGCCAGCGGGACGCTTGCAGACCTCAAAGATGCGCCTCCAGCACCCAAGGCCTGGGTTAATCCGGATCTCGTCTCGGAGATCATGGGCTGCCTGCGGGCGAACCAGTCCGGCCATTCCCGGTTAGATCTGCACGCGATCCTGCATCACCATCTGTTCGATACCGATAAGAATCGCTACCGAGTGTTGTGGTCCAAAAACATGATTACCGCTGCGGGTGTATCGAAGCTGGGCTCAAAGAGTGGAGAAAAACTTGCGCTCCATTTGAGGGATGGGGAAGAGGAGCGGGGAGACAACAAGCGCTGGATGCGGCTGGTGTTGGAGAATCTTTACAACAAGGGTGGTCGTGTAAAAGAGGCCGTTGAAGATTTCCTGTACCTGACCCTGGTTCATGAAGCTGCTGAGATCCATCAGCGGCGACAAACGAATACACTCGTTCCCGACATCAAAGCCGAAATCAGGGCTGAAGTTGAAGAAGCAAAGGCCTATTTCTATCTGGCCCCTGAAAGAAGGAAAGTCCTGCTACAGCTCTATGAATTGCTCGACGCAACTGTTAGTCGACGCCCTAAGGCCTATAGCAGTGAGCTAAATCTGTTCGAAGAAATTGGCGCGGAAAAACCAGGTTCGATTAACGGACTCCTGCGCATGATTGAGTTCGTAGTGAGCACTCCAGACTACGCTCGTGAGGCAAATATCTATCACGACGAGCGTACTCGCCTGCAGTTAGCGAGGAGTCTTTTCGTTGATATCCTCCATGACTTCGCAGGCAACAGTCGTGTGGATCATTGGGTGAGGGAAGTGGAAAACTCTGGCGTCTTTGCCAGCGCCGCCGTCGGCTTCTCCTATTCAGACCATGCTGCTGCGCTGAGTAAGGCGGCGGAAGAATTGCTGGAGTCAGCCGCGCGAATCCTGGGCACATTGAAGGTAAGCGGTGTGGATGAGGACTCTGTACCAGGAACCAGGCAGAAGAAGAGGGTCATCGACAACTTCAATAACAAGATCGCCCAGCTCGATGAGATCAAGCAGAAGCTGCAGTGCAATGAAGTACTCAGTATTCCCGAGAAGCTGAAAGAAGCGCTCGAGGACAACCAGTTAAATCGACACTTCTCCTATATGGATCGTTTTGGTATCTACCATTCTCTCAACCTGTCCAGACTAGACCTCCGCGGACTTGATCTGAACTCGGGCCAGGACGAAAGAACTGCTACCGACCGGAGCAGGGAAATAAATCAACACAAGGATGAACGTTCTGATCTGCGCGGCGCACACATAGTTGGTAGCGACCTGTCCGGGCGCGCCAATTTCAGTGCCGCTCAATTGGACTTTGTATTGGCAGCTTACTCCAACCTGTGTGAAATCAATTTCAATAGAACGCGAGCTATCGGCATGGTGTTCTATGGTGCGAATGCCGACGAAGGGCAGTTTGAACATGCGCGCATGACTGCTGTGGATGCCCGGGGTATGAGTGCCAACTTCGCCAGAATTCAGATGAAGGAAACCGACATCAATGGAATGAAAATCTGGCAATCTGATGTGCCCAGTTGGCAACGAGCCTATGTAGATATTTCGAAGAGCAACGCAACTGCCTCTGAAGAGCCCCAGCCACGTTCAGACAGGGAATCCCTGAAAGCTGAACTGGATTTTCTGGATGATTCTTTTCTGGACGAACTGGATGGTATTGAGGCCAGCGATTCATTCCAGAGTGAGGAAAAATGGATTGAACTCAGGGAAGTGGATGGGCAGCTTGAGTTTCTACGCGGGCGAGGAATAGTTTTCTATTCCAGGGATGACACTCTCGAGTACAGCGTAGGTGATCAACCCCTGCCTATTGAGGATGGCCAGGCAAAAATTGCCTAGGCAAGATCCGCAATCGAAACCCAATCGTCTATTGCAGCGCCGCTCTCTTTTCTTCCTCACGAGCACCGCGCAGGATATTCATCAAGCCATAATTACCTTCCTGGCAGGCATACTCATAGAGTTGTCCTGCTACTTTGGCCATGGGCAAGATGGCAGTCACCTTGTCAGTAAAAGTCGCCGGGTCTTCCAATGTCCATTGGTATTCCAGCGTATCGTAGTCAGTGCGGGTGATGCGTTCGGTCAATACCTTTTCTTTACCAGTGCCATAGGAGCGAAAGCTTGCGGTGTAGTAGCTGAAGTTTCTGGTTTCGATCACCAGGGTGTCGCCATCCCAGTAGCCGCGTGAATCGCCGGTCCATTGTTCGATGTGATCGGGCAGGGGAGGTCGGTCTTCCAGTGGGATCATGCGTGCGTTGTGAATCATCTCGGAAATGATCACCACATGGTCCCGGTTCTGAATGATTTGCAGGTTATTGTTGTAACGACTCGGCCGATAGGGTGGCAGGGCGTTCATGCCGATGATGCAGCGCTCCGGCAGGCCGCGATCCTCGGGGCCATCCTTGCCAATACCACCACTGCCAGTGCGGACAGGTCGCTCGCCGACGGCGTCCTCCAGAAAGCCACTGACGCCAACAGGTGCGCCTTCTACCAGAGCGGGCAATCGACCATCTTCAGGATAGACTATCTGCGAAGTACGCACGGTATCGGCGATTGAAGCCATCTCATACCAGAAGTGATCGTAACCGTAGACGAAGCGTTCATCGGTTCCCGGAGCGCCGCGGCTTGCAACGTCCGAATCAGCCTCAATTACCGCACCTTCTTCCGCCTCGGCTGCGAGTCGCGCCTTGATCTCATCGATTTCTTCCGCGGTAAGGAATTCCCGCGTGCCGTACTGGGCCGGACGCTCGAGAGGAATCTCGCTGGAAAAATTCCACACGCCTTGCAGGTCGGGATGACCCCATTCGGTAACGAACGATTCAGAATCGTCCGCAGCAGAGACCGCTGACGAGATGCTCATTAACAGTGCAATACTGGGCCATACGGTTTTGGCGATGCGGGTCATGGTGGCGATACCTGGAAATTAAATAACGCCGTTACTTTACTCAATGCACCCCGACGATTCTACAAGCCGGATGCCATTGCAAAAGAATGTCACAAATCCGGCTTGCAGGTGGGGCGCTCAGGAGCCGGAGATCTTGCCACCCCCGGCTCTGGTCATCAGCTGAATAATCGCTTCCACCACGTTGGGTTCAAGCCCCTCGGTGTGGCCTTTGTCGATGCGCACCACGTCGGCGACTACTTTGCCGCCATTGCAGTTTGGATATTCATAGATTTCCGATACACCGCCCTTGGGCAGCCGACCCCAGGAAGCTGTAGCAGGGTTCTGATGGCCGCTATCGTGCACATAACCGGCTTCGGTATCCTGCACATCTGGATGGCGCATGCGTGGTTCGCAGCTATAGCGGTTGGCCCAACTTGACGAATCTGGCAGTTCAACAATTTCGTGTTCACCGATGGCGAAGATGTGGGAGAAATTACAGAACGGTTGTGGAATTTCCCGCGGCCGAACGATGGTCGGTGCGTTGGGATCCGCAGGCGGGTCATCCACTTGTCGAGGACGTCCAGCATCCGGCGCGCGTTCCGGTGAGCCACCGAGTCTGCCTCCAGAAAGACTGAGTAAACCATCAACCTTGTTCTCGAAAAATTCCGTGCATACCAGGCGTCTCGATGTGGATCCTCCCTGGGAATGGCCTGCCAGCCAGAACGCACGAATGTTTTCTGCGCCCACTTCATCAATTATGGCGCTGACAATATTCTGCAGGTATTCGTCGTCTACTTCCGACCAGCGTCTTGTGGGTGAATAGGGAGTGGCAATGACCAGGCGATACTTCTCCTTGTAATCGAAGGCAGGGAAGTAGCCGTGTTGGTAGCGGGTATTGGACCCGCCGCCATGAAGATTGAGGATCAGGGTCACGTCCTCATCCGCCTGTAAATCGCAGGGATAGTCCAGCACATAGGTACGATCGGTCCCAGGCTCGGTGATGGGTGCGTCCATTGCCGGGGTGCAATCGGAACCGAGTAGATTGATGCCGCTCTGTGCGCCAGCCGTCAGCGATACGAAACACAGGAGTAGGGTTGCGATGAGAGTTGCTGTGTATGTAGAGAAACTTTTCATGGATTCACTCCCTATTAGAATTCTTGTTCTGTAATCTAGCGCATACGCTTTATGTCGGCCAGCTGACTGAGCAGGAGCCAGTTGGGAAACGCACGACAGACGCTGGGTTTTCCTTCAAGTTGAATTGCGCCATCAGCGATGGCTTTGCGGATGGGTCGAATACCTCGCCAGACTTCGGCCATAACAATGACAGGACTCGTGACTTTAATATCCGGTGAGTTGCCAGGATACTTCACACAGACATCGACTTTCTTCTCGTTGACCAGTAACCAGAAGTAACGCTCTTTGGGTTTTGCGTCGGTAAATTCAAACTGAATGATGGTTCGACCCTTGGGCATCTCTTCGACATTCAAGCGATTACGCATACTCCAGACCAGCCAGCCCGGGTCCAGGTCTTCCTCCTGTATGTCCCGCGCCCAGCGTTGGCCCCAGCTGCCGATTCCTTTGATGATACTTTCCAGTTCCGTGCCCGCAGGGGTGAGAAAGTATTCGTAGACTCCACTATTGCCGGAAGCTCTTTTCTCGATAATTTCTGCATATTCGAGAGTCTCCAGCCGCTGCTTTAATAACGTGGCAGAGATTTTCGGCACGCCCCGGCGGATATCATTGAATCGTGAGCTGCCGTCGAGGAGTTGATGCACGATAAGCAACATCCAGCGCTGGGTCAGTACCTCAGAAGCGAGAGCTATTGGACAGAATTGGCCAAACCCTTGATTCATATACAAATTCTCCTACACACTCGGTGTGGTCCAGATTTTTGACTGGATTGATTTTGCTGGCTGACCAGAATAGCAATATCGAATACAGAGTTGGAGTTTCCAATGATGAGCAAATTGACCTATTTGATACTGCCTTGCGCCAGTATTCTTGCTTTGCATGCGGCGTTGGCTGGCGTTGATGTGCCTCTACCGAGGACGGAATCTGGCCAACCAGATCTGCAGGGGGTCTGGTTCTACGGTACCAGCACGCCTTTCGAGCGCCCCGAATCGCTGGGCAACAAGAAAACCTATACCCCCGAAGAATCGCAACAGCTGCTTACCGACCTGGCCACGGCAGACAAGTCCAAGGCCCAGCCCCTGGATCCGGATCGCGAGGCGCCGGTAGCTGGAGCGCTTATCGCACAGGAGGCAGACCATAACTTTGCCAGCATCCGCGTTAACCCAGTGGTAATCGATGGACAGTATCGTACATCGCAGATCATAGAGCCGGTGGATGGCCGCTTGCCATTCAAAGCCGACGGCAAGGATTTCTTTCAGCAATTATCTGATCAAGGCCACGGCAGTTTTGACGGGCCTGAAATTCGGCCAGCCAGTGAACGATGCGTAGGACCTAACGGTGGTCCTATGGCTCCGATGGTCGGATGGTTCTATAACGCCAATATGCAGATCGTACAAACCGACTCGCATGTGATGATTCTCGCTGAGATGAATCACGATGCTCGGATAATACCGATAGGTAGCGCCGTTTCAGATTCGGGAGTCTTCCCGCAATGGATGGGAAAGTCAGTCGGTCACTGGGAAGGCGATACGCTTGTAGTTGAAACCGATGGATTCAGACCCGAACAATCTTGGTTTGCGTTTCCCATGTCTGACCAGCTGAAGGTTGTTGAGCGTTTCACGCTGGTAAGCAAGGATGAGATACATTACGAATTTACCTTCTCTGACCCCGGGATTTATTCAGAATCAATTACGGCAGAGAAAAATATCAGCAGAAGAGCGCCTGGTGAGGAAATTTTTGAATATGCCTGTCATGAAGGAAACTATTCTATGTCTTCTATTCTCGCTGGTGCGCGACGACAGGAGCTGGATCAACTAGTTGTGCCGCAGTAGGTATTCAACAGAGATTAGCGGCCTGGTTCTCTATTTAGGGATTCACTAAGCGGATGCAAAGTAGTTGGCGCCCAGCCAGTCGCCGATGTCTTTTTTCAGCCTGGAGTTACCGGTTGCTTCCAGTAACTTCTCGCGCAATGCTTTCTGCAGAGTGATATCGCCCATCCAGATCGCTGTGAGTGTGTACACGTCTGTGCGCAGAATCAGATCTGTCTCATAGCCCGGATCTTTCATGCACACGTCCACCTCGCCGTCGGTAATCACCAGCCACCAGCGTTTCTTCTTGGCCCAGTAGTCCTTGAATTGCACCATGATGACGGTGCGACCGGGCTCGAAATAGTCCGCATTCATGGTGCGATGGATGTCCCACATCAGCATGCCTGGATCGAGATCGTCGCGACCGAGATTGCTCTTGGCCCAGCGATTACCCCAGGCACCGATGGCAAGAATGACTGGTTTCAGTTCACGACCTGCTTCTGTAAGGGTATAGCGCACGCCGTGTTCACTCTCTTCACGCAGCACAACGCCGGCCTTCTCCAGGGTCTGTAGTCTCGTAGACAAGAGAGTCGGCGAGATTAACGGCAGGCCGCGACGTAAATCGTTGAATGATTCACTGCCTGCACCCAGTTCCCTTATCACCAGGTTGGTCCAGCGCTCTCCCAGAATCTCGGAGGCTTTGGCGATGGGGCAAAATTGTCCATATCCTTTCATGCTTTTAGTCTAGCCCTGGTCTCGCTATATGACTAGTACAAAAATTGTACTAGTTGCCAGTATCAGTTTTGCCGATCATGCGATTGTCGTTAATAACCCAACAATCGAGGAGAGAAACTATGTTACCGGCAAAATTACGTTATTGGCTGTTTGATACGCTTTCAGTTCAACCCATGCGTTATGTGTCCGCTGTGCCCACAAAGGATGCGAGTGGACTCACGCGTGAAGTCTACGAAATGATTCGTGAAGACTTCTTCAAGAATGGTTCGCTTACCAGCCGCTCCAGGGTACCGCAGCTAATGGCCGCAATCTGGACCGGAGGCAGGGAAGCCATGCTGGTCCAGGACAAGGTAGACCGTACCACCAAGGACGCCATGTCTGCCGTGCTGTCACAGATGAATGAATGTCCGTATTGCGAAGACATGCTGATCAGTCTTGTGCACGCGGCCGGAGATCATGAAGCGGCGAGTGGTATCTACAACAGGGAAGGGGTAAATCCTGCTACAGAACGCTTGCAGGAGAGGCTGCAGTGGGCTAGCCAGGCGGTGAGTGGAGATGACTTCAATCTTCCGCGTGCTCCCTTTACCAGCGAGCAGATGCCGGAAGTGATTGGCACGCTAATGGGAATGAGCGATATCAATCGATTCAGTCACGTGGTGATGGATGGATCTGCGGTCGCGAAGCCTATGGGGCTCGACATTGTGAAGAACTGGGCACTGCGCCTGTTTGGTAATGAACTGAAAGTGACCCGCCGTCTTGCGCTGCTGCCGGGTCGAGCGCTGTCGTTGTTGCCGGCTGCGGAGTTACCCGCAGACATGCAGTGGGCCCGGTCTAATCCCAGGGTCGCCGACGCAATGGCCAGGTGGACTGCCGCCGTAGAGCGAGAAGCTGAGAAGGTGATCTCGCCCGAGGCGAGACGCGCTGTGATTGACTCCCTTGCCAGCTGGCATGGAGAACAGATGCCGCTGAGTGGCAAGTGGATCGAAGAAGCCGTGGTCGGCCTGAGTGAAGAAGACGCCGTCATCGCGCGCTTTGCCATCGTTGTTGGCAAGGCTTCCTATCGAATCACGGATCAGTCGGTTGCTGATGTCATGGGCGAGGCGGCTGATGAAGAGCGTTTCACTCGCATCCTGGCCTGGTCTTCATTCACCGCCGCGCGCCGGGTTGCGCAGATCGTCGCAGCGAGAGTGCAAAGAGTAGGCGTGGAGCCGGAATACGACACACAAGCTGTCCCGGCAGGGGAAGAACTGGCCCTTGCCGTTTAAGCGTCGAGCCCTGGACCACAGGGCTCAGTATTTAAATATCAACTATCAATTTTTGTCATTGAAGAGGAACAGGAAATGAATGCCCTGGTTAACGTTGCAGAGGAAATTCCGGCAAAGAGTCGCTGGGTAAGATTTAAAGAGTGGCTGGACGAATTGGCAGATGCGCTGGACTATGATCCGCTAGTGGATCAGCAGCGAAGCATGAAGCTGCTATATCAGGAAGTCGAAATACTCAAATCGCGGTTGGCAGACATCGAGGTCCGCCGATCCGGGTAAAAGCGCATTCCTGCGTGTTGCGGCGGAATTCGATTCAGTTTCTGACAGTCCCAGTAATTGTCAGTTCGAAATCAATCTCTTCCGCGACGCGCAGGCTGCCGCCCAGGGCGGTAAAGACGGAAAGGCCGAGGTCCTCATGCACAAGAGTAAAACGTGAATTCACCGTGATTGTCGATGCGGTGATAGTGACCTCTCCGGGCACTTCCAGATTTACCGCATTGCCCTGGAAATCCAGTACCACGGCAAATTGCCATTGCTCTCCTTCGAAGGACAGGGGAGTAATAGAAGCGCTGACCGTTGGGAACACGTCTGCATTAAGAACGCCTTCACCCAGCATGTTGCTGCGTGTGCCTTCAATTGCCGATTCACCGGGCTGGCTGTCGAAGCCATCGCCGGCACGCTCCCTTTCCGCGGGATCATCCACGACCAAGGAGGCGACTGGGAAAGAGAAGGTGGCGCTAGAATCGCTACGATCAGCTGTAAGATTAATCTCACCCTCCAGCTCGCGCGTGTACATCACATGATTGTGCCCCATGCGCGCCAATACACCTGCACGCCCCACATAAACTCGAAGAATCGATTCTTGCTGATCGATGTCGTAGGCATCGGCAACATCAGTCTGGGACTGGGCATGCATGGGCAACGCCAGCAGCAGGCCACTGAGTAAGGGGATTAATTTGCGATAATTGCTAGTCATGTGATTCTCCCGATGCAGCCCAGCCTGTTTATATCAACGCATTCCAAAGTGGCCGGTTGACGACTTTGCATGGCAATTGGAAACATATCAGACCGGGAGGCGGTCTGTTTTCCTTTCAGCGACAGAATCTTACAACCTGGCGGTGAATCGTGTTGCCCTGTACCTCAAAAGTGGGCACTGCTTCACCGTTTCGAAACGTTTACAAGCTGTGCCGCGGTGGGCAAAGCCTATAAAATGAGTTTCGGTCGCGAATCCGGGTCAACGATAGTGGGTGGATCGCGTTTTAATAAAGCAGGTGCCGCCAGCGCGTCAGTCTATGCAAGGAATAAGATATGGGTTCTAACATACGTTTTCTCTGTACAGGTTTTGCATTGCTTTGTCTTGCGAACACCGCGTTCGCCCAATCCTTTATCGGCACCGACGATATCGTCGAGTTCGATAGCCCGGAGGGCTGGGCCATGGCTTATATGACGGCTGCGGCGCTGAATCTGGGCCAGGCGCCACCCCAGCGCACCGCGTTCGGTCGCGTCACTTTCGCTGCGGAGGCAGGCTCGATCCCCTCGCTGAATGCTGACCAACAGATCGTCGGCTTCAGTGGCTTCAAGCACGAAGACCTGAACAAATCTCCGGTATTTGGTCGTGCCCGTGCCAGCCTGGGTCTGTTTTGGGATGTCACCGCAGAGGTGTCGTGGACGCCGCCGATTGAGCTGGAAGGTGCCAAGCCCGATGGACTCTGGGGCTTCGCCCTGTCACGTCCTCTCCTGGGTGGCGACAACTGGGGTTTGGGCGTTCGGCTCTATGCCCTGCAAGGTGATGTGAATGCGGATGTGTCCTGTAGTGCCGAGATTGCCGCTGTGCCCGAAGGTTCTGCCGGCAACCCATTTGGATGTCGAGCACCTTCTGATGATCGCCTGGAGATGGATCACTATGGAGGGGAGCTGATTCTGTCTTTCTTCGAACTGCCGTTTGGATTGCAACCCTGGGTATCGGTAGCCTCCACCCGGATGGATCCGTTTACCGAAGTGCGCGCACTGGCACTCGGGTCTATCGATATCTCCACTGTAGATACCAGGGGTACCGCGGAGACCTATAGCGCTGGCTTGTCCTACCGGCTGAGCGATAGCTGGCGCATCAATCTTGCTTCTTCTTACACGCCGCTAGATGCCGAGCGCACGCCGGACAACCCCGGTGGCCAGGACAATTTCTGGAATGTCAGGTTGGGATTAACCTGGGAGCTCTGATATTTTACGCTCTATGCGTAGAACTTTTTATAGCTTCGTCCTGCTGGGTTGTCTGCTCCAGAGTCCAACTTTACCCGCGCAGACAGAACAATCCGTCCGTGACATATCGGCTGATCTGGAATTGCTGCTTGATGAGGCCATCAACGAGCAGCAGCCTGTGGCGGAGCAGTCGGCGATTACACAATTCCTGACGGCGCTCGCCGAATTCAATCAGGATGCACTCAATACACTTTACGACCGTGATGCGCTGGCATCCATCCAGGTTTCCTACCCAATTTCCTTGCCCGCTAACGCAGCTGTGATTTACTCAATCGCATTACCGGAAAGTCTGGTGCATCTGGTTCAACGTGATTCTGCAATACAGATTTACCAGGTTGAAGTGAGTCAGGAACGGCTGGCCAGGTCTATTCGATACTACCTGCAGGAGTTGCAGATCAGCAGCAGCTTTAACGGCATGGAGCGGGGATCTTCAGAGCTCTACCGTTGGATTGCGCAACCCTACCTGGACGATCTGCGCGAGGCAGGTATTCAGGATCTCGTTTTCATTACGACTGACACCCTGAGGCCTTTGCCTTTGTCGACCCTGTTCGATGGCAGGCGCTATCTCGTCGATGATTTTTCAGTGACTGTATCTCTGGGTGGAGTCGTTGGTGAAGGGCTGGCTTCCGGTTTGCCAGAGTTGCCGTCAGACGCCGGTTTTGAAATCACTACACTGCGGGATGAATTGGTGCTGAGCCAGAGTCGGCGCCTGGTGGATAGTCGGAACTCAATCTTGCCCTTGCTGAGCAACCATCTGCCGACGCGTGCATCAACCAATCTGGTTAGTCTCTGGCCCGGCAGTACGGCCGCCAGAGAACAGTTAGTCGACTCGATGACCTCAGCCCTGGAAGATGGTGCTGAGCATGCTGCAGCATTGCGGGCAGCTCAGCTACAGCTAAAATCTTCAAGTCGATTCGGACATCCGTATTACTGGGGCTCTTACTTACTCGTTCAGTAGTGCTCCCACCTCCCAGCCTTTTTCCATCCCTACATCCCAAGAGGGCCAATAATCCGCCCCTTAATCCCTGTTTCGCTGACAGTCTGTGGCGGTGAACCTAATCTGCGCCCATTGCAGTGATATGCGGATCTATAACGATGAAATATTTGAATCTCCTGGTCTTTTTCCTGATCTGTCTGACAGTCAGCGCGGCATCTGCGGCTAACGCCTTAACCGAGGCGGCCGTGTTTGATGAGTCTGGCCAGCCAGGAGAATTGGCCTACCTCGGGATTGCCATTCAGCGAAAGCTTGGACAGCAACAAACAGAAATTGCAGGCATTCACGAAGCCGTTGAGATTGTCGTGACCATCGCGCCGGCAGCAAGCCAGCTTGGCCGCACTGCAGAGATCTATCTGATTGCGCAGTCCGCTGGGCAATATTATGCTGCCGATAGTAGCGGCAGTTTTCAGTCCTGGGATGGTGATATCAACACGTTAACAGCGACTCGTGAGGATCAGGTCTTGGAGGCAGAGGTGAGCCTGACCCTTTTTGAAGGCGCCATTCCATTCGTTACTGAAATAGATTTCTACCTGGGATACTCCATGGCAGGAGAAAGCGCGTTGTATTACACGCCATTGCCCACTCACCTGGAGATTGGCAATCCAGTCGAAATAGCCCTGGAACTCAATCAATCGCTGGCTGGAGTCGACTACACGCAACTACAGACGGTCACCAGCGAAGCACAGGAACTGCCCTATTTACATAGCCTGCTGGTCAGCAAGGGCGGACAGCTTGTACTGGAAAGTTATTTCGATGGCGGCAATGCAGAGACCCTCCGGCACGTGCGTTCGGTGACCAAGAGTATCACCGCCATGGCGGTAGGAAGGGCTATCGAGCAGTCGGTATTTAGTGGGGTCGAACAAACCCTGGGTAGTTTTCAGGGCGAGCATATTCCGGCATTGACTGCCGATAAGGCAGCAGTGCAGATTAGGCATCTGCTCGCCATGATCAGCGGCTTCGACTGGAATGAGAGTGGAGGCACTCTTTATGATCAATGGTCGGGATCAGGGGATCCGGTAGGATTCCTGCTGTCCCGTAACCTCGTAGCGATGCCGGGTACCGCATTTGCCTACAACTCAGCTGCGGTCAACTTGTTCTCACCGATGGTAAGCACTGTCACCAGTGCACCCTACGATGAATTTGTCCGAAATGAATTACTCAGTCCGCTGCAGATTGATTCGGTGTCCTTTGAGCTGCTGGGCAATGGTTTGCCCAATGCCGCCGGTGGCATGCAAATACGCTCGAAGGATCTGATGAAGCTCGGTGGACTTATCCTGAATAAGGGGTTGTACAGAGATGAAGACAATCAGGTGCAGCGACTAATCAATTCAGCGTGGCTTGATGACATGGTGGTGCCGCGGGTGATCATCAACGAGCAGTATGGCGATTTTAACCTGGAGTACTACGCCAACCTGTGGTGGATCGCATCTGCAGGTGAGCTGGAGGTCTACCTGGCCTGGGGCTGGGCGGGCCAGTTTCTTGCCGTGATTCCTGAGCTGGATGTCGTCATCGTCACCAATGCCGCTTGGGAAAATACCGGGGCCGCCCAGGCCTCTCTACAGGAACGCTCCATAGCCAGCCTGATCGTCAACCAGGTATTGCCTGCATTCACCAATCCCTGAACAAGAGCCGCAATCTCCCATGAGTAGAGCGGTCGGTGCCTTTGCGTCTGTCCCAATCGCATAGCAGCCTGTTAGTCGTTACACTTACCCCCGGTAAGTTAACTATTCACGCTGAAATGACGCTGCAATACTACCTGGCCCACCGGCGCCGCTTCGAATTCTTCATCGTGATGAGCATCCTGGTGCTAATCGTTCTGGTTAATGTTTCGACGCTGGGCATCGAGTACATGCGCAATGGCACGGGCCCAGGCTGGCGTGAGGCCTGGGCGACCGAAATTACTTCGGTGGCCGCTTTCGGTGTGCTGATACCATTCATACTCATGCTGCTGAAAAAACTGCAGACCGAGGTCGAGCATCTGCATCATCGGTTACTGTGGTTGCTTCCTTTTTTTGTCGCTTCGTCTTTATTGCATGTAGCCCTGTTTGTGCTGATGCGGAAACTGCTGTGGGCAGCCGGGGGCGGGGAGTACACGTTTTTCGACCCCTTACTGCTTGGGCTGGTGTACGAGATGCGTAAAGACCTGGTGGCGTTTGTGGTGCTGGTCGTGACTTATCATGGCTATCAGTTCATCATCAATCGTTTGCAGGGTGAGGCATCCTTCCTCGGTGAAGAGGATGATTCAGATGAGACAAAGAGAGAAAAATACAGCAGCCAGTTCCTGGTGAAGATGCTGGACCGGGAGTTCCTGGTGAAGGTGGATGATATAGACTGGATACAGTCGGCGAGTAACTACGTGGTACTGCATTGCGGTGAACGGCATTTTCCCATGCGCCAAACACTCAAACGTATGCTGGAGTTACTGGATCCGGCGCGTTTTCAACGGGTGCATCGAACTGCAATCGTTAACCTTGAGCGGGTGCAGGAATTGAAAGACAAAGGTGAGAGTCAGGTTGTGCTCAGTACCGGGGAAGCAGTGCCGGTGAGCAAGACCTATCTGCGCCAGCTTGGAGATTCGCTGTCATGATGTTTCGAGCTCCAATGTTTGTCATATCGCTCGCGCTGATTCTGGCTGGCTGTTCAAGCTCATCAATGGTCGTGGTGGAATCCACCAACAAGAATAGCCGCATCGACTACCTTGTTATCCATGCCACCTCGGAAGACTTCGCCGAATCCTTGCGCCTGCTAACCACGCGCACTTCAAACCCGGTCAGTTCCCATTACCTAGTGCCGGCACCCAATGACGACAGTTATCCCCGTAACGATCTTCGAGTTTATTCGTTAGTAGATGAAGAACTGCGTGCCTGGCATGCCGGTGTTAGTTACTGGGCAGGGGAAGAGTCCCTCAATGATCGCTCTATCGGCATCGAAGTGGTGAATGAATTCAAATGTACCGGCACCGAGAGGCCAATCAGCGAGATTGTTGTAGATGACGTGATCTGCGACTTCCCCACCTATCCGGATGAACAGATCGAGATGCTGATTGACCTGGTGCAGGGAATTCTCGAGCGCTACCCGGCTCTCAATCCAATCGACGTGGTCGGCCACTCCGATATCGCCATCATGCGCAAGTCTGATCCCGGTCCTTTGTTCCCCTGGCAACGGTTGTACGAGGCGGGTATTGGCGCCTGGCCCGATTCGGAAACCGTAGACAACTACGCCAGTGAATTTAAATCGATCATGCCGCCTATTGAATCGGTGCAGGAAGCGCTGCTGAGATTGGGTTACCAGTTGGAAGTCACGGGAGAGTTCGATCAGCAAACCCGCATCGCACTAAGGGCGTTCCAGCTACATTTCCGGCCGGCGGACTACGATGGTTTTATAGATTATGAAACCGCAGCACTGCTATGGGCGCTGGTGGAGAAGTATCGTTAGCAAGCACATGCCCATCTCGACCTCGATAATCGGACGCTAGAAATTTCCGCGAATGCGTAGCGAAAATTCCGGACCAGTAGTGGAGCAGACATTCTCCACTTCCGAGATTGGCGTGAAGCGCCTGTCTCCCTCATAGCGGAAGCGTGATATACAGCGGCCAGAGTCTTTTATATTGCGTGCTTCGAGTCGTACGGTCAGGCCATAGAAGCGTTGCAGTTCGGCGAAGGCGCTCAGCTGCGTCGGTGCCGGTATATCAAATCGATTATTGATATCGAAATTAATCCGGTTGCCGTCGATACGCTCAAAGAAATTGAATCCCCAGCTGAGGTTGCGCGTTGGAATGTCCTGACGAAATCCCACACGGTAACCACCGCGGTCATAAGGGAAGAAGCGCATGGCCTGGAAGGCGAAGGGATTGTTCTCGAATTTGGCATCCTGCACGGTGATGTTGCCGGTGAGTAACACGCTGGGCAGGTTGATCATGCCGAGTCGCAGGCTGGTATTGATAGACAGGCCATTGGCATAAGCAGGGCCTACATTGCCGTTGGTCGCAGCCAGGTTACCGGGTGTAGAGATATCGATGCGGCCGATCTTGTTGCCGAAATCATAGAAGAAGTAACGTGCGTTGATTGCGCCGCCATCATTTGGCAGGCGATAGTCCAGACTTAGTTCCAGACGGTTGCTTTCTTCCGGCTCCAGGGTTGGATTTCCAGCAATGGTATCCAAGTCATCATCGTCTTCCCTGCTGGCGCGGGAAAAATCGGCGAAGCTGAGCTGGCCGACAACTTTTTCCAGAGTGGCCTTGAATTGCAGGGTGCTACTGATATCGAAGCGGAAATCCAGCTTGGGTTTGATGAAATTGAAATCCCGCTTGTTGCTCACATCTCCGCTCTGACTGATTTCCGAGTATTCGGCAACTAGGGAGCTCTCCAACGACATGCGTGGATTGATTTGCCAGTTGTGAATGGCGAAGGGCTCGAAGCGAATTTCTTCCACTGTCGAGTTCGCATTGGGAAATGGCACTGGAGTCAATCCTCCGAATGCCGGATCACCCGGTGCGGGTGTAGGAACACCCAGTTTGAGGTTGGAATCCTGTATGGTCTGCGCTGCCTCCACACCGACTTCCAGTCCTTGTCCGGGAGCCGGGCTGGTTGTCCACGAGGACCGCACGATGCGCTCGCGATAGCGGCTCCTTGTGTCTAGAAACAGATTCTTGTTTTCCGGGTCGCCAAAGTCTGCGAAAGCAAACCGCTCACGGGTAATGTGTGACTTCTTCTCGTTGACGATGAACAGCACCTTGAAGCGATCACCGTTGCTCAATCCTTTCTGGTAGTCACCGCCGAACTCCCAGTTTGATGCAGTGGCTGGCAATGATTCCCTCTCGTAGCTGAGACCGAACGCCGGGCCATCAAGGTCGTTGAAGGTGCGTATTAGGGTAGTAGGTGGATCCGATTCGTTATACAGCGCATTGAAGGCGATACGATCACTGTCGCCCAGTGAATAGGCCAGGTTGGTGCTGAGCGCGTAATTCGTCTGGTCGCGCTGGCGATCGATGATTCGGGTTTCGTGCGGTGAAAAATCACCGTTCACTGCTTCCTCAAAGCTGTAGGTGCGTTGATAGGCAGATTGCATATTGCCGCTGAGCAGATAAGTCAGCTCACCTGTTTGTCCGCTCCAGGAAGCGGAAAACCCGGGTTCAACCGTGCCATCATCGAATCGCACAGCGCTTACCTCGGTGGCGAGGTTGGATTGGGACTGGGCTTCCAGCAGCACGATATTGACCAGCTGTCCGGTGTTCTGCACGTCCAGTGTGGAGGAGGTGCCGCGCACGATCTCGATATGGCTCACCTGATCTGCAGAGATTCGCGCCAGTTGCTCTCGCGCTTCATTGGCTTTTCCCGCCAGGCGCTTGCCATCGATGAGGATGCTGGAGCTTGAACCCAGGCCACGATCACCGTCGATATTTGGTCCGCGATTGCCATTGAGAATGAGATCGATACCCGGTACCCGATCCAGCATGTCGTTGACAGTCAGTGGCTGGTACTGAGCAAAGAATGAGGCGGGGTAGGTGATGCTGGAATCGTCGTCCGCACCGTCCTGCGCCACGGACAAAGAAGTGCCGCAGAAAAAAAGACAACAGGCCAGCAGCCATGAAATTCTGTTCATTGGGAGTCCGCAGGGAGTTCTCAAGCTAAAGGCTGCGCATTATAAGAGGTTAGACCGGGCTCCCGTCGAATCGTTACAAAAAATCACCATCCGTCTGGCAACCGCGCTCCCTGAGTTTTGGCCGATTGGTCAATAAAATGCGACCGTCCCCTGTATTCCTGAAGGTATGCAGGGGATGGTCCAATTGGAGTTGCGTTACTTGGTCTTAATGATTTTTAGCACGAAGCGATCAGTCGCTCCCCGCAGTCCCTGGGCGAATACGCCCTGGCTACGGTCGTCATCAATATTGCGCAAGATGCGTGAGGAGGCTGCGGCAAACATGCCAGCTGCCTGTACGTCGGCAACCACCTGGGATTCAAGGGCGCGGTGCAGTGGTCCCGGATCGAATACTGGTGACCCTGCATGTTCTATGATCCCCAAGACTCCCCCGGGCTTCAGCACCCGACGCATCTCGGCGAGGAAATCCGCCGCAGCGTTAGGGTTGTCAGAGCGATACAGTTCATGAAATTCCAGCGCAATGATGACCACATCAACCGAATTATCGGGCAGGCCCAGGTCATCGGGGTTTCGCCTTAGCTGCTCAACATTCGACAGGCGATTACCGGCCAGCCTTTGCTCTATCGCTGCCGCGGTGCGCTCGCCTCGTTCCCCGGTCAGTGAGGCAGCAGAGTTCTGCATATAGACTGTGCCAGATGGGCCAACTGCGTGGGAGAGCACCTCCGTGTAGTAACCAGCCGCAGCGATCAGGTCGACCACAGTCATGCCGCGTTCAACACCTAGAAAGCTGAGCACTTCGGCAGGCTTGCGTCCCGCGTCTCGCTCTTTGTCCGCGTCAGGGCGGCCGGGATCGCTTGTCAGTGTTGCTTGCAGTGATGCGGCATCCAGGCCTGATGTGCCGGCACAGCCCACAACCAAAGCCGCCAACAGAATTAGGAGAATATTCTTCATTTTTATTACCTCGCCAGATCAATCGGATCAGAGGCGCTAGAGTACTTTGATTTGATTGCTATAGCCAGCAGCCACCGCGGCTTGAGACCAGTACAAGTGGCAGGAAATGTGGTAATAAAGAGTTGGGTTCAAACCACCAATGCAGTAGGGTGACCACACTCTTTTGTATAGTTTTAATCCAGGATGGGGTTCATCTTGAAGCGAACAATTTTCAATTGTCTGATTGCGGGAATCGTTCTTTCGTCTTGCAGCGAAGAGCAAGCGCCCCAGGTTCTGCAGTTCGACACCGTCATCGAAAACGGCCAGGTTCTGGATGGCCTTGGTAACGAAGCGTTTGAAGCTGACGTGTTCATTCGCGACGGTGTCATCGTGCAGATAGACGACCTGCAAGCTTTGGAAGAGGAAAACCAGGTTGAGATCGGTCGTCATATAGACGCCTCGGGTCACATCGTCGCCCCGGGATTTATTGATGTGCATTCCCACGGTGATCCACTGGAGACACCTGAATTCGAGAACTTCCTCGCTCAGGGCGTCACCACCATAACTCTTGGCCAGGACGGTTCCAGTCCGGCGGTTGAAAACCTTGCCGAGTGGATGAATGAAGTGGAAGAGCAAGGCATCGGCGTCAATATAGCCATGTTTGTTGGTCACGGCACCTTGAGGGATCTGAGTGGCATCGGTCGTGAACCAGAACCTGATGCAGAGAGCATGCAGCGCATGCTGGAGTTGTTGGACAGGAACCTGGAAGTCACCTTCGGTCTCAGTACCGGCCTCGAATACAACCCCGGCCTCAATGCCAGCGAGGAAGAACTGCTGGCTCTGGCCGAAGTCGTGGGCCGTCACGATCGGGTCATCATGAGCCACATGCGCAACGAGGATGATAACCAGATCGAAGCCTCCATGGCCGAACTCATCGCCCAGGGGCAGTATGCCCGCGTACACATCGCTCACATGAAGTCTGTTTATGGGCGTGGCGCAGAGCGAGCTGAGGAATTGCTGGCCATCATGGATCAGGCCCGTGACAACGGCTACCAGATCACTGCGGACATCTATCCCTACAACGCCAGTTATACCGGCATCGGCATCCTGTTTCCTGTGTGGGCCAAGACCCAGGAGCAATTTGATGAAGCAATGCCCGCGCGCAGGGAAGAGCTGGCGGAGTACCTGCGTAATCGCGTTACACTGAGAAACGGGCCGGAGGCAACCCTGCTCGGCACCGATCCCTGGACCGGCAAGACCCTGGCCGATCTGGAGCAGGAACTTGATAAGCCTTTTGAAGATATCCTCATCGATGTGATCGGACCCCAGGGTGCGTCCGGTGCTTACTTCGTGATGAACGATGAGCTGCAGTCACGACTTCTGGAAGATCAATTTGTGGGCGTGTCATCTGACGGCAGCCCGACCGGGTTTCATCCAAGGGGGCATGGCACTTTTGCCAAGATTATCGAGGAGTATGTGGTCAACAGGCAGAGCCTGACCCTGAGTGAGGCGGTCAGGAAGATGACATCGTTTGCGGCACAGACACTGGGGATTGATGACAGGGGCAGTATCGAAGTGGGCAAGGTGGCGGATATTGTTGTGTTTGATCTCGGATCTGTGCGGGCGACTGCCACCTATCCCGAGCCACTCGGCCTTGCCGAAGGGTTTGATGTGGTTCTCGTCGCCGGCGACAATGCCTTTGAGGATGGTGCAGCACTCGAAGAGTTACACGGCAGGATTCTGCGGCCGTAGTTTCTTCACACAAATTTCCGGCGGACAAAGTTCATGAAAATCAAAAAACAAATCACTCTGGCAGCTGCATTGATAGCTATCTTTATTGGCATGGCTGGCAGTCGGTCATTCGCAGCCGAAGACACGATCGAGCTGACATTCCTTGGCACCGGTGCGCCGCGTCCCTCACTCATTCGTTACGGTCCCTCAATTCTGGTTGAAGCTGGCGAGCATCGCCTGCTAGTCGATGCAGGCCCTGGTATGCGCGAAAGACTGTTCCAGGCGGGTGGCTTCGAACTGCTAACTGATATCAACATGATAATCCTCACCCATCTGCACTTCGATCACACCATCAGCGTTCCTGGCCTGTGGCTCAGTGGTTGGCTGTTCGGTCGCAAGTCACCGATGACGGTCTACGGTCCAACTGGCACTGCCGCCATGATGGAGAATTTCACCTCCGCCTATGACTGGGATATTCGCTATCGTGAGATCGTTGGTGTGCATGAGGAAGGCTCAGAGATGATCGCCCATGACATCGGCGAAGGCGTCATCTATGAACAGGATGATCTGAGGATCACCGCATTCGAAGTAGAGCACATGCCAATCGATGTGAGCACGGGCGAGCTGTTAGGGCTCGAAGGTTCGACTCTCGGCTATCGAATTGACTACAAAGGAAGAAGCGTGGTCTTCTCCGGTGACACGCGCTCTACCGCGGCGTCCAGCATCATGGAATATGGCAAGGGCGTGGACGTGGTTATTCACGAGGTGCAGGTACCCGCGCCGGGAGATACACCCGAAGCCAGGCTCGCCAATGTGAGTCTGTCTGTGCACTCAACGCCTGACCAGGTTGCAGAGGTGTTCAGGCAAACGCAGCCACGGATGGGCGTTTACTCTCATATCATTCCGCCAGAATTGACTGCCGAAGAAATCCTTAGCGCTACTGATTACAGCGGGCCGATGATGGTTGCTGAAGATTTGATGACCTTGAGCATTGGGGATGAGATTACCTCCGGTGTAGCCGGTGGCGAGGGCACGGACATCTTTACCCAGGCTGATGTTGTTGATCCCTAGATTAACAACATGGGAATAGCGACATGAGCGACTTTGCTCTGCACCCGCAACTGGCTCAGGATTGTCTGTTCGTAACAGATCTTGAGTTATGCCAGGTCCTGCTGATGAACGACAGCAACTATCCCTGGTGCATTCTCGTTCCTCGCGTAAATGATATTCGGGAAGTGTATGAACTATCCGCTGATAATCAGCAGATACTCGCGCGGGAATCGGCGCAGCTTGCGCGAGCGATGATGGAGCTTTTTGCTGGACACAAGATGAACGTGGCGGCGCTGGGGAACATGGTGCCGCAATTACACATACATCACATCGTGCGTAAACGGGATGATCTTGCCTGGCCGAAGCCTGTGTGGGGCATTGTTCCTGCAGTGCCTTATAGTGATTAGGAAGCGAGCGCCATTTGTGATAAGTTGCTTGGTGTCCTTGTAAATAGAAAGAAGTAATCGAGGCTCAATGTCTACCTCTACTCCCCTTCGCAAGACCAAGATAGTCGCTACTCTCGGCCCCGCCTGCGACTCGGTTGAGACGCTACAAAAGATGATTCGCGCAGGGCTCAGCGTGGTGCGACTTAACCTTTCTCATGGTAATTATGCTGAGCATGGTGAGCGGGTGCAGCGCATTCGCGAAGCGGCGAGCCTGTCGGATTCTCATGTGGCCATCATGGTGGACACCAAGGGTATCGAAATTCGTACCGGCACTTTGGCTGATGGCCCCGTGCAACTGAGCCCCGGGCAAAAATTTTCCTTGTTCTGCACGGAGCATCCCGGTGATAGCGAAGGAGTGAGCATCAGTTATCACAAGCTGTCTGCAGAGGTAGATGTGGGAACCACAATCCTGTTGGACGATGCTGCAATCGAGTTGCAGGTCACTGGAGTCAGTGGAGATGTTATAGATTGCGAAGTCATCCATGGTGGCGTGTTGGGTGAGCGCAAGAGTGTCAATCTTCCCGATGTACAGCTCTCTATTAGTGCCCTGAGCCCGGAGTACCTGCACAATCTGCAGGCGGAAGTTGAATTTGCCATCAGTCACCAGGTGGATTATCTGGCAGCGTCTTTTGTGCAGTCCGGCGAGGAAGTGGAGCACATTCGTGACTTGCTTAAAAAGGGCGGGCGCGAGATTCCCATCATCGCCAAGATCGAGAACCGGGCCGGTGTCTCGAATCTGGATGCGATCGTAGCCGCTGCTGACGGCATCATGGTGGCGCGTGGTGACCTGGGAGTGGAATTACCGCTGGCGGAGATTCCCAGCACACAGAAAAAACTGATCCGAAGCACGGTCAGTAACGGCAAGCCGGTTATCACTGCAACCCAGATGTTGGCAAGTATGGAAACCAATCCCAAACCGACCCGTGCCGAAGCCAGCGATGTGGCCAATGCCATTCTGGATGGTACTTCGGCGGTGATGTTGTCGGGTGAAACTGCCGTTGGCAAATACCCGGTACAGGCCATAGAGACCATGGCCGAGATTGCCCTGCGTGCAGAAGCATCCTTGCGTGACTACGGTTATCTGCAGGCGATTCGCACGACCGCCACTAATAAAGTTGCCGAGGCAATCGGACAGGCAGCGGCACGGCTGGCGGAGCAGTTGCAGGCTGCCGCGATTATCTCACTGACCGACAGCGGCTTTACCGCGCGACTGATCTCAAAGCATCGACCAGAGTCTGCGATTATCGCTGTCACCAGCGACAGCCGCGTAGCCCGGCGACTCGCTCTGAATTGGGGTGTCATTCCATTGCTATGCGAAACGGAAGCAAACCTGAGTGACGAGGCGCGTGCGGAATTCGGTTGTGCGCGAGCACTGGAACTGGGCTATCTGGATTCAGGCGATACTGTGGTAATTACCCACGGCACGCGGCCCGGTATGGGTGGCACCGATCTAATTCGGGTAGTGACAGCCTGATTATGTCGGCCATCGCTGTCTTCACTGATTGCCTGCCAGGAGAGATTCAAGTTGTCCCTGGGGATTTAGACTGATCCGAGCCGCGATAAGTATTGTTTGAGGCGATTAATACCCTCGCAGGCAACAAGGCTCGTCACGTTCAAAGCAAGCCTGCTAGACAAATAGATTCCAATTAGTTTCGAAATTCTGTTGGGGAGAAGTGGGTTTACACTAGAAAATTGGGGCCAAGGAGTGTTGCCTGGTTTTGCCAGGCTTTCGTCTTTCAGGATACAGATCTCTTAGCTATTAGTGCCTCTATAGTTCTTGGTTTTGCGAAGGCCATGGAATCAAGGGGGTGTAACCTGACGACTGCAATTTACTGATTATGGAAAGGGCTTCAGTCGTCTGGTCTTGGTAGAAATGAATCCGTGCCCAGGGATCCAGCAGACGAGGATCCTCTGATTCAATTATTTCCCCTGCCAACAGATAGCGTGCTGCGTTAAATGCGCTCTCCGCTTCCTGGTATTGCTGCAATTCCATAGATATCTCTCCCTGGGTAACCAGGATAGAAGCTAGTAAGCTAAGGTCGGTTGTTGCATGGCTTTCCCGTGATTGTGCGGCTCTCTCTTGCGCCAATTGCAGATTTTCAATACCCGAACTTGAATCACCAGCGAGATATGATGCCCAGCCAAGCCAATAGTGAGCTTTGATAAGGTTGGTCCGGAGAGATTGATCGTCGATACCTTCTTCTAACAGAGTTTCCAGTGCGCCTATTGCCTCTGTCAGTTTTTGTCGTGCTGATCCAATATCTGCTCTGACAATATCGATCTTGGCCCAATTGATTGATGCAGCAATCTTGCTATTTAGATTGTTAGTGTTAGATGGATCTCGTGCCAGTAATCTTTCAAATAGCTGATGGGCTTCGATAATGTTAGGCAAGGCGGCTGCTTCTTCTCCCATAATTAAAAGCGTATCCGCGACCCGAATTAGCCCTGTAGCAAGGTAGTCCAGCCAGATTGCATGATCAGGGTTTGTTTCGAGGGCCTGACGTATGAGAGCTTCGTTATTACTGTATGCTTCCAGGGCATTCTGAAGATCGCCTTGGCTTAGGTAAATATTGCCAAGCCATGATGCTGAATCACCCTGTTCAACAATCAGTTGCGGTGACGGAGAGCGGCCCATTAATTCTTGCCTCAGTGCCATTTCTCTCTCAAATTGGCTTACTGCGCTATCTGAAAAGCCTTCCTGCGAATCCAGCGCTGCAATGTTATGGATCCCGTAAATCAGCTCTCCCAGCCAGGCATCGTTGCTGGGATTCATTGAATACAGTGCGTCGGCGCTGTTTAAGTACGTGATAAACCACTCTCTTGCCGTTACTCGTTCGCCCAACATGAGATTGGCATAGCCGATCCAGAATTCCGCCTGGCTTCGGTTAAACAGGCGAGCTTCGTCTCTCTGGTCGTTCTCAAAATGGGCAACACTACGATCATAGGCCTCTGTAAATAAATCCAGAGCCTCGTTGTATTGGAATCTGTTGACGCTAATTTCACCGAGTTGGGTCAATATCTCTGACTGCCTCAATAGTTCTTCATCGGAGAGATTTGATAGATCGACGGTTGCGAAATACTCCTGGGCCTGCCGTGCTACTTCCTCGAGCAGATCGAGTCGACCCAGAGGCTGAAGGCTTGCTCGCAGATCTCCGACCATAAAGCTTAATAACTCTTCCGCCTGAAGTTGCCGCTGCTGTGCCTCGTTTCTCGCCAGGGTAGCATTGACTGCCAGAATAATCGTAACAAGGCTGATAGCAACTGCGCTCGTGGCGATAGCCAGATAACGACGGTTACGACGTTTCTGTTCGCGGCGTCGCAAATCATCGAGACCAATCCCCAATATGCCAGCAATTATTTTTATGCGAGCCAGGTCTCTACCGTCTGCGCCTTTTCTCAAGTCAGCCGCGATGGGCTCAACAGGATTGGCTGGCACTGCAAAATTGGCTGCCACTTGGTTGCGCAGAGTTGGTGGAAAGCAATCGTACTCACTTCCCGGCAAGCGTGGATCGCCATCCACGACCAGACACAAAATCCTGTCTGATCTTCCAAGTTCTCTGAATACTTCGACTTCTCTGTTGACCCACCTCGAACTGGCGGCCGCTGGTGAGCAAATCACAATCAGGTAATCGGAGTTTTCAAGTGCATTGCGAATGCTTGAGCTCAGATCGTGCGCAGTTGCCAGCTCATCACGATCACGAAATATTGGAGTTAGTCGGCTGGGGATGGGTCCAATACTGGATGGCTTGCCAATCAGATGATGAGGAACGCGATATCCCTCAAGAGATTTCTGCAGCCAGGCGGCCCACCTGCTGTCGGCATGGCTATAACTGATGAAAGCTCTGTATTTTTTGTTTTCGAGCATATTCAAAGATTGCTTTTCTGACCGAACAAAGTATACAAAATTATTGGTTGTTCAGAAGCTTGGACATTAGCTGGTTTCATTCTGGCAATACAGAAACTGTGGGTAAACGCCGCGAAACCACCGCCTAAAGTAGGCATAGACTTCAATACTGTGGATCTACCTATGAAAATCAGGAGGTAATTTGCTTCCATGCTTGGAGCATAAACGCGTTAACTCGAGACCCGAAAAGTAGTTAAGCTATTGAGCTATTAGCGTCGCGCAGATTCTTTGTAATCAGGCGGAAGTAGTTGAGGTATCAGCATTTTCCTGTGCAACAAGGCTATTCCGCGCCACGATCAGGGCTGGAATCAGCAGTAGTATCGCCGGTAAGGCGAACAGCATTACTCCATTCCAGCCAATGGCGCTCAGTAACACGCCGGCGCTGAGCGATCCGATCCCTTGCATGCCGAATACTAGAAAGTCATTTACTGCCTGTACCTTGAAGCGTTCCGATGGGCGATAGCATTGGGTTAACAGTGTTGTGCCTCCCAGGAACAGAAAATTCCAGCCCAGGCCGAGCAGCACCAGCGAAAACCAATAGTGCATGAACTGTGGATTGCCCCAGCCAGCCGCAATGCATAACAGCATGAGCAGGAAGCCACACATGATGATCTTCACTGGACCAAAGCGGGAAATCAGTGCGCCACTGAAAAGGGATGGCAAGAACATTGCCAGGATATGGCTCTGGATAACCCGCGTGGTGTCGTCCAGAGAGAAGCCGTCAAACTCATGCATGCTTAACGGCGTTGCTGTCATCACCAGTGCCATCACGCTGTAGGCAATTGCTGCGGCAGCCACGGCGAGAATAAGTTTTGGTTGTTGCAGAATTTCTCCCAGAGGACGCTCAGCGCCATCGCTTTCCGAATGCTCAACCACAGTGCCCTTGTAGAACAGCAGCAGGATTGTGAACGAAATCGACAACATGACGGCGAGCCCAATAAAGGAGCCTGAATAAAGTGGCAGGCCTTGCACATCACTGAAGCGTCGACCGATCTCTGGTCCCAGCAGGGCTGCGACGATTCCGGCAAGCATCAGGATAGAAAGGCTGCGCGGCACCAGGTTCGCCGATACTGACTCCGCTGCAGCAAAGCGAAATTGCTGCTGGAAAGCTATAAAGATGCCAATAAGATAGGCCGCCGCGATGAAGAATCCGAAGGACTCGACACTGACCGCGTAAGCCGCCAGCAGAGCTGCCATGATTGCCAGCGCTGTTGCTCCCAGGAATCCCGCTTTCCTGCCTACCCGCGACATTAACAGGGAGGCGGGAATGGCCGCACTAGCGATACCGAGGATCTGGATCGCGATAGGCAGGGTGGCAAGATCGGGTGAAGGAGCGATCTGCGCTCCGACCAGCCCTCCCAGTAGTACCAGAATGGGTGCCGCAGTGCCGCCAAAGCACTGTGCCACAGTGAGTACGAAAACTGTTCGATAGGTATTTCTGGCAGGAACGGTCACAGCTTAACTACATAGCCTTTGATATTGGGGGCTAATGATATCGTTCTGCGCCATTCAGTGCGCTTTAAATCTGCGCTGAAACCGAAATCGGCACGTTTCGATTAGCATCCAATTGTATGGGGAGGCCAACCCATATCTTTTCGAATCCTGGGCAATTAGCCTATTTTCCACGAGCCTCGTGCCGTAACCAGGGAATAAGTCATGAGATCAATAAAGAAATCACCAGTGTTCAAAGTATGTTTCTTCTTTTCGCTGCTGCTATATGCAGTGGGAATTATTGCGGCAGATACTGAATATGTAGCTGAACTTACTGAATATGGATACCCCAACTTTCAAGGGAACTGGACCAATACTACGTTCACTCCATTCGAGCGTGATGAAGAGTTGGGATCCAAGAGAGCGCTCACCTTCGAAGAAGCTCAAGCATTAGAAGCCGAAAAACTGCAAGACCACGAAAATAATGCCGCACCAATAGACCCTGACAGAAGTCCACCGGAAGCGACCGACGCAGTTGGCAATGAGGCTGAGTTTATTTTTCTGGGAAGCCACTTGAGAGCTGCAAGGGTTAATGGTGAATATCGCACGTCGCTCGTGGTAAGCCCTGAAATTGGCCGTATACCCTTTAGGGAAACTCCAGAGATTGCTTCTGTTTATGACCAATGGCGGAGCTTGGGTTTTGGTGATTTTGACGGGCCTGAGATCAGGCCTCCCGGTGAGCGATGCCTGAGCGACTTCGGACCGATGCCGCCATTACTGGTGGTTCCGGGAAGTTCAAATTTTAAAATCGTTCAGACCGAAGATTATGTGATGCTGTATGGCGAGCCAGGCAACGAGGCTCGCATTATAAAATTCGCCGAAGAGCATAACCCTGAAACCCCATTTAAATGGCATGGTGATTCCATTGCCTGGTGGGATCAGCAGACACTGGTAGTTCAAACCAAAGGATTTCATCCACAGCATTCCGGGAGGTCTTTCCTTGTATCCGAGCGCTTCAAAATCGAAGAACGATTCACATTGGTGAGCGCTGATGAAATTTATTATCGCTATGAAGTGTCAGATCCCAATTTTTATACAGAGGCATGGGTTGTAGAGAACAGCCTGACCCGCATGCCTGAAGGCGACAAGCTGTATGAGTATGCCTGCCATGAAGGCAACTATTCACTCCCGGGAATTCTCGCCGGCGCACGGAGGCAGGAGCAGGATAAAGTCGAAGGGATTACCGAGTACGTTAACTAACTTTAATGAGGGACACCCACAACTTAACAACTTAAGGCCAGGTGATGTATCCGGTACGGACCAAGGAAGATTAGTGGGCCCACCAAGGCTCGAACCTGGGGCTGATTCGGGCAATCGGCGAGCCCTGCCAGAAAAAGAATTGGCTCATTAAGTTGTTAAGTTGTGGGTGTCCCCTAGTTTGTTGCGCAGGGCGAGAGTGAGGTAGTAATTGAACATGCAGTTCCCAAGCTTATAGCAAGCTGGGCTAGCAAGGATAGGCGCCGGGCACTTTGGGGACAAATCCCCCGGATCATCATCCAGGACCCCTGGCCGTCAGGCCTCAACTACAGTCCAAGGCCGCAAAAATTCTGGTCTCATTCGATCATATCGACTTATACTAGGGCCTAATTGTATCCAGCAGTTACGATTCTAGGTATTTGGCATTTAATAAGAACCAACGGGAGAATCAAGACATGGCCAATCCGCGTCTATTGCTAGCAGCATTCCTGGCGACCTTCCTGCCTCTCACCGCCCAGGCAAATCTGGAACGGGTATCCAATTTTGCCCTGATTGATCATCAGGGGACCTATCACCAGTTACAGAAGTACGGCTACAACAAGGCGGTCGTGCTTATTTCCACCGCTGCAAATTGCGAGGCAAATCTCAATAGTCTGCACAAGTATCGCTTACTGCAAACAACCTGGCAGGATCAGGGGGTTGAATTCCTGGCAATCAATTCTTCAGCCCAGGATTCTCTGGAAGACATCCGGCAATGGGAGGCGCTCTACAATCTCGACATGCCCATTCTCGTGGACGACAGCCAGTTGGTAGCTGAGACCCTGGGAATCGAGAGAGCCGGAGAAATTGTCGTACTGGATCCGAACCGGATGCAGATTCTTTATCGTGGTGGCCTGGATATCCCTGCGCGTCGGGCAGACCCTGACAATAATATAGAGGCATTCGACGGCACCACGTTTCTTGCTGACTCACTCAGTGTTGCGGTCGCAGATGAAATCAACTCACTGCAGGAGACCCAGCTTGCGGCAAGCACGGGCTGTGATCTTGAGTTCCCTGCTCGAGACACGCATTTCGCAGCGATTCCCGATTACGCCACAGATGTTGCCCCCATTCTCCAAGAGAAGTGCGTGAACTGCCATCGAGAGGGAGGCATTGCACCTTTCGCCATGGACTCACACCTCATGGTCCGCGGCTGGTCGCCAATGATGAAGGAAGTCATGATGACCAAGCGTATGCCGCCGGCGCAAGTGGATCCTTCTATTAATCACTTCACCAATGCCCGCTACATGAGTGCCGATGAGTTGCAGACACTGATGCACTGGATCGACGCCGGATCACCTCGCGGCAACAGCGAGTCGGACCCGCTGGCGGAAATAGCGCCAATCGAAACGGCCTGGCAGCTGGGCGAGCCGGATTATATCGTCGAAGTACCGTCTACGACTGTCCCGGCTACCGGCGTGCTCGACTACAAGAATGTGACTATCGATCTGCCTTTTGAAGAAGATGTCTGGGTTAAGTCGGTGCAATTCCTACCGGGAGACAGGCGCGTACTGCACCATCTGCTGAGCTACATTATTCCCGCAGATTACGATGAGGAAATCGTTGAAGGTGAGAACGATCAGTACCGGGAATTCCTGGAAGGCTATGCGCCCGGTAAAGACGAGGCGGCAACCTATCCAGAGAATGCCGGCGTATTCGTACCCAAGGGATCGGCGGTGCAGATGTCACTGCATTACACCACCTTCGGCACCGAGGCCACGGATGAAACCCTGCTCGGACTCTATTTCGCCGAAGAGACACCTGAACATCAATACCACACCTACTCGCTCAGCCACGGCGGCAGCAATATCGTGATTCCTCCCGGCGCATCGGAGCACAAGATGAGTGCCTCTTATGTGTTCGATGATGAGGTGATGTTGCATGGATTACGTCCGCACATGCACTATCGTGGCAAGCACATGAGATTCAGAGTGGTCTATCCCGATGGCGCACAGGCCGATATTCTGAACGTGCCGGACTACAATTTTGCCTGGCAACCGACCTATCGCCTCGCCGACCCCATGCTGCTGCCTGCTGGATCCCGGGTCATCATCGAGGGGGCATTCGATAACTCGGAATACAATCCCGGCAATCCTGACCCCAACATAGAAGTCAGAGGTGGGTTGCAGAGTTGGGATGAGATGTTCATCGGTTATCTGTCCTATCATGCGACTTCAGGGGATGACTAGTAGCCGCAGAAGCAGCGATTTATAAGATTTATAAGATTTATGAAGAGAGAAAAGACTATGAAAAAGCTGACAATGATGCTTGCCTGTACTTTGTTGCTGGGCTTGAATCCCAGCCTTTCAGGCGCGCAAGGCAGAATTGGTGACTTCTCCCTGCTGGATGACCAGGGCTATTTTCACCACATGGCCTGGTACGACGACCATGCGGTGATCGCACTGCTGGTGCAGGCCCATGACAGTGCCGCCACCGCCAGAGCTCTGCCCCGTTTTGATGCCTTGAAACAGCGCTATGAGGAGCAGGGCGTACAGTTCTTTCTCATCAATCCCCTTGGTGGCCAGGACCGAACCCTGGTACGGGCCGAGATGGAAGCCATGGGCGTCGATATCCCGGTGCTGATGGATGATACCCAGGTGATCTCGGAAGCATTGGGGATTGAGCAGGTCGGTGAAGTATTGCTGTACGATCCGAAGAGATTTTCTGTTGTTTTTCGCGGACCGGTAGGTGACGAACTGGAAGATGCAATTGCAGCCAGGATCGCCGGCAATGAAGTCGCAGTCAACCAGGTGCGTGTCGATGGGGAACCGGTCAGCTACCCATTTATTGAACAACAAGTCTCTTATGTTGATGACATCGCGCCAGTAATCACTGACAACTGTGCCGAGTGTCATCGGGATGGCGGCGTGGCGCCCTTTGCCATGGACAGCTATACCATGCTGAAAGGCTGGTCACCGATGATCCGCGAAGTGCTCATGACCAAGCGTATGCCGCCAGCCCAGATCGACCCTCATATTGGTAATTTCACTACTGCACAGAATCTGACTGACAGTGAAATACAGAACCTGATGGCGTGGATTGATGCCGGTTCGCCACAGGACGGTGATCACGATCCCTTGGCCGAACTCACCTGGCCGGAGTCCGAGTGGGCATTTGGTGAACCGGATTATGTTATCGAGATCCCTGAGCAGCAGGTTCCTGCTACCGGCGTGCTGGATTATATCTATCTCACCGTGCCCATTGATATTGAAGAAGACAAATGGGTGCGCGCATCCCAGTATGTGCCGGGCGATCGCTCGGTGCTGCACCATACCGTGCATGATTTGATCGGCCCGGACGGCAAACGCAACAGCCCGCTCAACACAGCGAGGATTACTGCCTATGTTCCTGGCGGCGCACCCCGCCACGAAGAGCCTAACACCGGCGGTATCCTGAGAAAGGGCAGTGCCATTCGCCTGAATCTGCACTACACCACCAACGGCAAGGAAACTACCGATGCCAGTCGTATCGGCTTGTGGTTCTATCCCGATGGTGTGGTACCGGAAGAACGCATGTCAGGCAGGTGTGCCTGTATCTTCACCCGTGATTGGACAGACATCCCGGCTCACGATCCCAACTTCGAACAGACCAAGAGCATCACCATTGCGGACGATGCCTACCTTTACGGCCATTACGCCCACATGCATTTCCGCGGCAAGTACATGCGCTTCTATGCGGATTACCCGGACGGTAGTCGCGAAGAACTCATTAACATTGCCAACTTCAGCTACAACTGGCAGCTGACCTACGAGTACGAAGAGCCCAAGTTCGTACCCGCCGGCACGAAGATTACCGCGGTAGGTGCATTCGATAACTCGGCGCAGAATCCAGCAAATCCCGATCCCTCTATCGATGTCAGCTGGGGTGAGCAGAGTTGGGACGAGATGTTCTTTGGCAGCACACAGTGGAAGACTGTGGGTCAGGGGAGTGATTAGCCCGGAGAGGGGACACCCACAACTTAACAACTTAAGACCAGGTAGTGTAAGCGGTACGGACCAAGGAAGGTTAGTGGGCCACCAGGTCTCTAACCTGGGATCGACGCGGGAAATCGGCGGGTCTTGTCAGGAAAGGGATAGGATCATTAAGTTGTTAAGTTGTGGGTGTCCCCTAGTTTCCTAGTTTCCTATATAAGTATAGGACAGTCTATTT
>CAYTLI010000004.1:0-34722 GCA_964438455.1 uncultured Pseudohongiella sp. | reverse complement strand
CACCCAATATCGCATTCGTGCTAAATGACGATCCCGCAAAAATAAACCTGAATCGCCGAAGCGATTCAGGTTCTGAACTAATATGGTTGATCTATTGAAAGTGAGCTGAGCTAACGCCTGCTTCTGTCGCTTCTATTGCGTCGTAACTCCATCTTTCAGGTATTTGAAGTAGTCACTTTCGGGATCCACCAGTAACACGTCTCCCTTGGAGCTGAATGTTTCCTTGTAAGCATTCAGGCTGCGGGTAAACGCATAGAATTCCGGATCCTTGTTGAAAGCATCGGCATAGATCGCTGTTGCATTTGCGTCGCCTTCACCACGAATTCTTTCCGCATCGCGATAAGCTTCAGCTTCAAAAATAACGGCCTGGCGGTCTGCATCCGCCCTGATGCCAATGGCCAACTCCTCACCTCTTGAACGCAGTTCCTGCGCTTCACGGTTTCTCTCCGTGATCATTCGATCATAGACCGAAGATCGCACATCATCAGGCAAGTCGATACGCTTAACCCGTACATCGATTACTTCGATGCCGATATCAGAAGCAGTGGTCTGGTTGAGATCTGTGGTGAGAGCGGTCATCAATTCGTCACGCTCTCCAGCCACGACCTCGATAAGAGTACGAGCACCGATCTGGTCCCGCAGTCCGTCATTAATACGTTCGGCCAGCAGGCTGCCGGCTGTGGAAACATTGCCACGGGTGGATACATAGAACTGGCCCACATCGAGGATGCGCCACTTGGCATAGGAATCCACTTCCAGCGCTTTCTGCTCCAGCGTAAGGAATCGTTCAGACGGGGAATCCTCAGTCTGGATGCGTGCATCAAACTTGCGCACCGTGTTCACCCAGGGAATTTTTACGTGCAGTCCAGGCTCGATATCGGCATTCACCAACTCGCCAAACTGCAACATCACCGCGCGTTCGGTTTCCTTCACCACAAACAGTGAATTGCCGGCGATCAAAAGGATCAGGAAGACCAGTCCTACAGATACAAAGCTCTTCATTGTCGACCTCCTCGTCCGCTGCCAAGGCGGGATCTATCCACGGTGTTGGAAGTGCTGGGAGCTGGCAGGTAAGGAGCCAACTGGTTGGCCAGGTCCCGCAGCTCCTGCGTTGACCCAGTATTGAGCCTACCGGCTGCGCCGCCCTGCTCCATGATCTTATCCAGTGGCACATAAAGCATGTTGTTGCCGCCTTCCACATCAATCATGATCTTGCTACTGGCTGTCATGACTTCCTGCATAGCATCAATATACATGCGCTGACGTGTCACTTCCGGCGCCTTTTCATACTCAGTAAATAGTTGTTCAAATCGAGATGCTTCACCCTGAGCCATTGCGATGACTTCTTCTTTATAAGCATTTGCTTGCTCAATCTGTCGTTGCGCCTCACCGCGAGCTTCCGGAATACGCTGATTAGCGTATTGCTGCGCCTGGTTCTGTGCACGCTGCTCATCCTCTCGAGCTCGAATCACATCATCGAACGCGGGTCGCACCGCATCCGGCGGCTGAGCATCCACCACGTTCACTCGAGCAACCCGAATGCCAGTGTTGTACGCACTCATATATTCCTGCAGTCGTTCTTCAACTGCTGCAGCCATTGCTTCACGGCCAGTAGTCAGAATCTGGTCCATAAAATTGCTGCCAACTTCGTGTCGAATAGCTGACTCAGCCGCATTATCGAGACTTCGTTGCGGGTCTGAGACCGCAATCACATAGTTAACAGGATCTTCAATGCGGTACTGCACCGTTACAACGATATCAATAATGTTTTCATCGGTAGTCAACATGGCGCGGTTTTCGTAAGTTTTGGCATTCAACTCGGACACGTTCACCAGACTCACTTCATCCACGATAGGAGGATTCCAATGCAGTCCTGGCTGCACCACTTCGTCCAGCACACGGCCAAATCTGAGTACCACTCCTCGTTCCGCTTCGTCGACCATGTAGAAGCCCATGAAACCCCATATGACTGCGGCAACCACAATCATGCCTGCGAACAGACCGGGCGACATGCCAGAGGGTGCCCGGCCAGTACCACTACCACCAGCATTCCCGCTGCCACCACCGCCAAACAGGCTGTTGAATTTCTTGGTCAGATTCTTGATGACTTCGTCGATGTCGGGTGGACCCTGGTCCCCACCACCTCGACCACCACCCCAAGGGTCGTTGTCTTTGCCATTGTTTCCAGGTTCATTCCAAGCCATTGGTTTCTCCATAGCTTTTTTCAGAGGCAGAAGATCGATTCTAGCGAATAATCACTGGTTAACACAGTATTTTGCGGATTCAGTGACGCTAAAAGAGTCCTCTGCAGAGTCTTCATTATTCGGGTCAAATTCCGGTTGATCGCTCGATTCCGGATCCATATTTACACTTAGAGCTGGCTCTGCCTTTAACAGTCGTTCGAACTCGCTGCGCGGTAAGCGCAGCGTGAGGCAATAGCTTCCTGCCTCGTCGACAGACTCACTTTCTACAAATTCCTTTTCATAAAGTTGACTACGCAGGCGAGCCTGTTTCGGTTCCAGCACGACGGTTTTGAGTACCTGTGAGCCAGCGAGAAATTCTGCTATCGCCGCCTGCAACAGATCCAGTCCAGCACCGGTGCTTGCCGATACCCAAACGCGCATGGGCTGACCTTGCGCATCTCTTTGCACCCGCGGCTCTTCGCCAGGCAGCAAATCAATCTTGTTGAACACCTGCAATTGCGGTACGCCTTGCGCACCAATTTCGCCTAACACGTCCTGCACTTCATCCATCAGGTGTGTGTGTTCTTCATTGGCCGCATCGACAACATGTAACAGCAAACTGGCTGATGCGGTTTCTTCCAGCGTGGCGCGAAAGGCTTCCACCAGTTGATGGGGAAGGTGGCTAATGAAGCCGACCGTGTCGGCGAAGATCGCAGCACCGAAATTTGGCAGGCTAACCCGGCGCAGTGTTGAGTCGAGTGTGGCGAACAACTGATCCGCCGCGTAAGTCTGCGCCTGTGTCAGTGCATTAAACAGAGTCGACTTGCCCGCGTTGGTATAGCCGACCAGTGACACGGTCGGAATCTCTGCTCGCTTGCGCGCGCGCCTGCCTTGGTCGCGTTGTCCACGTACCTTGTCCAGACTTTTGTTAATCGACTTGATACGCTGACGAATCATGCGCTGGTCAAGCTCGAGCTGGGTCTCACCAGCACCTCGTAACCCGATACCGCCTTTCTGCCTGTCCAGGTGAGTCCAGCCACGTTTCAGTCTGCTGCTTAGATGCTGTAACTGCGCCAGCTCAACCTGCAGCTTGCCTTCGTGGCTGCGTGCACGCTGGGCAAAGATATCCAGAATCAGCCCGGTGCGGTCGAGCACGCGGCACTTCAGGTGTGCCTCCAGATTTCTTTCCTGGCTCGGCGAGAGCGCGTGGTTGAACAACACCAGCTCTGCTTTGTGAGCACGCACAGCGGCGGCAATCTCTTCGAGTTTGCCGCTACCGACGAAATGGCTGGGTGATGGCTGGCGCCTTGTGCCAGTGATGTAATCCACCGGCATGGCACCTGCCGAAAGGGCTAGTTCTTCAAATTCAGAAGGGTTGTCTCGTTCCGATTCTGAATCAATCGTGAGATGAACAAGAATTGAAACTTCGCCAGAGTCTGGCCTTTCAAAAAACAATCAGAACCTCGAATCAGGAATTCCCTGGTTCGCCGACTCCATCATCGCCTGCTTCATTCTGACCGTGCATGGGAACCTTGACCATACGAGCCGGCACAACGGTGGAGATGGCGTGTTTATAAACCATCTGGCTAACAGCGTTCTTCAGCAAAATAACAAACTGGTCAAAGGATTCGATCTGTCCCTGCAGCTTGATACCACTTACCAGATAAATTGACACCGGAATGCGCTCTTTCCTCAGTACATTCAGGAAGGGGTCTTGTAGCGTATGTCCTTTGGACATTCTTCTTCTCCTTAACTTTCTAACCTGACAATAAAGGCTGTCATGAATCCATCGACTTGGTGAACAACCGGTTCAAGGGACTACTCAGTGAACTGAGACCGCCAAATCTGGCGCAAAGTTCAAGATCTGTCTTCCTTGCGCGGATTTTCCACACACGACCCGAACCCTCGATATCAACCTCGGCAAAGGTTTATATTGAGATGGAATCCACGTATTTCAAGATGCTTGCGATGGAATCGGCCGGAGACTCGCTCAGAGGTCGCAAGTTAGGCCAACTGCGTAACCAGGTCAGTTGCCGCTTGGCGAGTTGCCGGGTGGCAATGATACTCCTTTCCACCATCCCGTCATAGTCCAAATCGCCATCCAGGTATTGCCAAACTTGCCGGTAACCCACTGATTTTATTGCAGGAAGCTCAGGATTCAGGTCCGGCCTCTGATGCAAGCCAGCCACCTCCTCGACGAGTCCATCGGCCAGCATCTGACGAAAGCGGGTCGCGATCCTGTCATGGAGTACGGCTCTGTCCCCAGGTTGGATTGCGAAGAAGTGCAGATCGTAGGGTAAAGATTGCCCTGCCGCCTGGCCCTGGGACTCTTGCTGGTGATGCTCGGTGAGGGATTTCCCGGTCAGCAGGTAGACTTCCAGCGCGCGTTGCAGACGTTGTGGGTCATTGGGGTGAATTCGTGCGGCCGCCTCCGGGTCCACAGCGGCCAGGCGCGCATGCACTGCCTCCCACCCCGATTCATCTGCCAGTGCTTCTATCTCTTCCCGTATTGCCTGATCGGCCGTTGGCATGTCTGCCAGACCGTCGCGCAGTGCCTTGAAGTAGAGCATGGTGCCGCCGACCAACAGGGGAATCTTTCCTGTCGTTCTCACAGCTTCTATCTGTGTAAGTGCATCACGACGGAAGTCAGAGGCGGAATAGGATTGGGCTGGATCAAGAATATCGATCAACCGATGAGGATATCGCTCCAGCTTCTCGGCATCAGGTTTACCGGTGCCGATATTCATACCTCTATAGATCTGCGCCGAATCGACGCTGATGATCTCCCCATTGAGCCGATCTACCAGCTCCATGGCCAGCGTGGTCTTGCCCGCAGCTGTAGGACCAGCCAGGCAAATTACCGGAGGAGATGCAGAGATATTTTCCGTCTCCGACTCTGGAGTGGCAGACATGGATTACTGTCCACGCATGAAGAGCTTGTCCAGCTCATCCAGGCTTCTGTAGATCCAGGTAGGACGTCCATGATTACACTGCCCACTGCGTTCGGTAACTTCCATGTCACGGAGCAAGGCATTCATCTCCGGAATGGTGAGATGCCTGTTGGCGCGCACCGATCCGTGACAGGCCATGGTGGAAAGCAATTCATCCTGGTGGGCCTTAATGCGCTCGGAAGTTCCATATTCCATCAAGTCCGACAACACATCACGTGCCAGTTGTTCCACATTGGAATCTTTCAGGATGCTTGGCACCTGTCGAACGAGAAGAGATTCGGCCGCCACGCGCTCGATACCAATTCCAAGGTCGTGCAATGCCTGTTGCTGCTCTTCGGCACAATCCGCCTCCGCCTGGCTCACCGCAAGGGAAACCGGAACCAGCAGTGGCTGGGTTTTTAGTTCTTCCTGCGCACAGGCGATCTTCATTCTTTCGTAGGTAATGCGCTCATGGGCAGCATGCATGTCGACAATGATCAGACCTTCTTTATTCTGCGCGAGGATATAAATGCCATGGAGTTGGGCAATGGCATAACCCAGCGGGGGTATCTCTTCATCGTCGCTGTGTAGCCTGGCCAGGGACTCGAGCTGGTCGGCGATGGCTCGTGAATTGTTGGCGCTGGCTTGCGTCACGGGGCCACGGTCAAAACTGGTATAGCTCGCAGGACTGTCACGCAATCCCAATGCCGCCTGCGTATCTGAGAATTGCGATGGCATGGTCTCGGGCGACAGCGAAGCTTGTTCGCCGGCTGATTCAGAAAACTGATCGGAGGGAGTTACTTCCGCAAGGGCTTTGTGCAGGGCGCTAAACAAAAAGTCATGTACCAATCGACTATCCCGAAACCTGACCTCATGCTTGGTGGGGTGCACGTTCACATCGACAGTTTCCGGCGCTAACTCCAGATAAAGCACGTAAGCGGGATGGCGACCATGGTAGAGAACATCACGATATGCCTGCTTGATGGCATGGGCTACCAGCTTGTCACGAATTATGCGCCCGTTGACATAGAAGTACTGCAGGTCTGCCTGGCTGCGCGAGAAAGTCGGCAGGCTCACCCATCCCCAGAGTCGCAGCCCCGCTCGTTCGACATCCACTGCCACCGAGTTCTCGACAAAGGCCGGGCCGCAGACCAGTCCCACACGACGCTGTTTGTCACCGTCGCTCCTCGCCGGCAACATTTTGTGGATTGCACGCTGATTGTGATTTAGGTCGAACTCCACATCGAAGCGACTCAGGGCAAGCCGTTTGACCACTTCATCAATGCGAGTGAATTCGGTTTTCTCCGTCTTGAGAAATTTCTTGCGCGCAGGAGTGTTGAAGAACAGGTCCTTGACCTGCACCGTTGTGCCACGCGGGTGTGCAACAGGCTCCATGCGGGCAGCCATATCCTGGCCTTCCACCTGGATCTGCCAGGCAGTTTCATTCGCTTCCTCCGCCGAGTGCGACTGCATCTGTAATCGGGCCACCGAAGCGATACTGGCCAGTGCTTCACCGCGGAAGCCTAGACTGGCAATGCTCTCCAGATCCTCCAACTCGCTGATCTTGCTGGTGGCATGACGGGACAGTGCCAGCTCCAGGTCGTCTTTCTGGATTCCGACACCATCATCGCGAACCCGCATCAGCTTGCTGCCGCCCTGCTCCACGTCAACAACGATCTTGTTCGCACCCGCATCGAGACTGTTCTCCAACAGCTCTTTGATCACGGACGCGGGTCGCTCAACCACTTCACCAGCGGCGATCTGGTTGGCAAGTCGAGGATTGAGCAGATTAATGCGCTGCATTGAAACCAAACGGGGAGAAACTTTAAAGGACACCCATCCAAAATTTTGGGGACACCCAATTGTAACACTAAGCGGCGCGCGACTTGGGCGTGGGTTGAGAGTTTTACAGCGTGGGAATCTTCAGGGTCTGGCCGATCAGAATGCGATCATCGCGCAGATCGTTTGCTTCCCTGAGGCTGGCGGTACTGACTCGATACATCTGGGCAATTTCGGACAGGGTTTCACCCCGGCGAATGGTGTGTTCGGTTGTCGCCAATGGCGCTCCGCCGGGTATGGTCAGTTCCTGACCGATATGAATAGTGTTGGAGCGGAGATTATTCGCGGCTTTGAGGTCAGCGAGAGCAACACCAAAACGCTGCGCAATAACCGACAGGCTATCGCCCCGCTTCACCGTATAGGCGCCGGGCACGATGCCATTGTCTTTCTGCCAGGCGATCAATGTGCCTTCGGGCGGCGCGTCGTAAAAGTAGTTCATCACGCCCTGGGCGATGGCCGAGGCCATACGATCCTGGAATCCTGAAGTGTTGAGCTTGCGCGCCTCGTCTGGATTAGTGAGATAACCGGTCTCGATCAGGATCGAAGGTATATCCGGCGAGTTGAGTACCTGCAGGGAAGCCTGTTGTACCTTGTCGCGACGAATCGTGGTGATGCCGTCCAGACTCTCCAGCACCCTCGTGCCCGCCAACAAACTCTGCTCCATGCTCCACGCCATCTGCAAAGAAACCAGGGTAAGTGCGACATCATCATCGAGCGCACCGAGGGTGAGATCGCCTCCGACACCGCCGAGCAGGTCAGAACCATTTTCTTTTTGCGCCACTCGCGCGGAATTTTCCCTATCTGCACGATCACCGGAGAGAGCATAGATGGTTACGCCGCGGGCACGGGAATTCCTGTACCAGTCAGCATGTATGGCGACAAATAAGTCAGCGCGGTTCTGGCGCGCTATCTCCGGGCGGCGCTTGAGCTCTACATAGTAGTCGCCTTCCCTGATCATCACTGGTTTATAGCCAGGCATGGCATTGAGCCTGTTAAACAGTGCGCGGGAAATAGCCAGGGTGACATTCTTTTCCTTCAGTCTGCCGTCATAGCCAATCGAGCCTGGATCTTCGCCGCCGTGTCCGGCGGAAATCGCCACCACGATGTCTCGCTTCTCATTACTGACCGGTGTCGTGGTCGGCACAATGGCAACCGGCGCGGGACTGGTCGACTGCTGGTACAGATCCACCACCAGGCGATCGCCGAACTCGCTGTTGGGTACCAGTGTGAAACTGGAAGGATCGACCGGTGCGTTGAGGTCCAGCACCACGCGCAGGGTATTTTCGCCACGCGTACCCGTGCGCAAACTCCTGATTGGGCTGCCGGTGAAGTCGAGCCCATTGAATGGCGAATTTGAATGGGTGTCCTCTAAATCGATGACGACACGGTCGGGGTTGTTGAGGGTGAAGAGTTCGTAGGAGATGGATGCACTGAGGTCGAATACCAGGCGGGTGTGGTCCGGCGCCTGCCACATGCGGATGTCCTGCACCTCAGCCGCGCGCAGGCTGGCACTGCCGACGAGCAGTAACAATACAGCCGAAATTGTGAGAATCCTGCGCAACATCTTGATTTAACAATCCTTTAAGGGTGCTTCTCCGGGTTGTCTATAGATTTCGGCCTCAGGCCCACAATCTTTTGGCTATCAGCTCACCCTTTTCAGTCATGGTTTGACAGTGAATCTCCCGACCCGTTCCGGTTCCGCTGAGGGTGATGACCAGATCGGGATCGGGAATCTTCCCGCGGCCCTTCTCGGCCCACTCCACCAGGCACAGCTTGCTATCGGCAAAATAGTCATCCGTGCCCAGGTAGGACACCTCTTCAGGATCACCGAGACGATAGAGATCGAAATGATAAATGTCACACTGCTCGAAATTATAGGGCTCCACCAGCGTGTAGGTTGGGCTCTTCACCGCACCCTGGTAACCATAGCCGCGCATGACGCCCCGGGACAGTGTGGTTTTGCCGGCGCCGAGATCACCAAGCAGGTGAACAATGCCGCCCAGTGAAGGACAACCCACCGAATCATTTCCAGGAGGGTCCTGATCAGGCTGCGCAAAAGTGGCTCTTGCCAACCGTTTGCCGAATTCGATGGTCGCTGCTTCATCCGGCAGCTGCTCTGAATATTGATTGCCCATCTCTACTATCCTGAGTCCCTGATTCGCGAACTCAACGATTGGCATTAACCAGTTGTCGAATATACGGCAACAGATCGGTGGCGATAGTCCCTCGCTGACCAGATTCTGCTGCCAGGTCTGCTGCCTCACCATGGATACACACACCGGCACGCAGTGCACGATCGAGACTGAGGCCCTGTGCCACCAGCCCGGCAACCAGCCCGGACAACACGTCACCCATCCCACCGCTGGCCATGCCCGCATTGCCTTCGCTACAGAGGAATGTAGCAACTCCATCAACACCTGTCGCAATCAGGCTGCCATGCCCTTTAAGCAGGCAACATCCTCCCCATTGATGCTGCATACTGCGCACAGCCGCAAACCTGTCGTTAGAGATGTCTGCCGTCTCACAATGCAATAGTCTGGCCGCCTCTCCTGGATGGGGCGTAAGTATCCAGTTGTCCCTTTTTATCTGGGTTTTGTCTGTTTGCCTTTCGGCGAGCAGACTCAACGCGTCGGCATCGACTACCAGGGGAATGCCGCGGCTGAGTTGCGCCGCAAGCGCCAACTGCAGTTGTGCGCGAGACCAGTCACCTGTGCCCAGGCCCGGGCCAACAACGATAACTGTCGCCCTGTTTATCAAAGCCTCGGCATTGGCATTCTCGTCTTCGGTGCCGTGTACCATGAGTTCGGGCCTGCGTGCGAGTATTGCGCTGCGATGCTGACTGCGGGTCAGCACACTGACCAGGCCTGCGCCGGCACGCTGAGCCGCCTCTGCTGCCAGTAGCGCGGCGCCGCCGAACCCGTAGTCACCACCGATGACCAACACATGGCCAAAGTCTCCCTTATGAGAGGCAGGCATGCGCCCACCCAGGTGCCTGGCGGCACTGTGTATATCTATTCGGATGGCTTCCGGGTCCGGCGCATCAGCATCGGCATACACCTGTTCCGGCACATCGAGATCGCTGAACAATAACTTGCCCACATAGTTTCCAGCACGACCGGTGAGCAGTCCCTGCTTCATGCCTATAAATGTCACCGTACAATCTGCATGGACGGCTTCGCCCATGGGCATACCGGTGTCCGCGTTAAGACCCGAAGGTATATCAATCGCCAGCACAGGAGACGGGAATTCATTGATACAGGAAATAGCTTCGGCATATTCGCCACTCACTTCCCGATCCAATCCCGTACCAAACATGCCATCCACGATCAGGCAGTGCTCGGAGTCGTTGTTTCCGTTGTGGGTGTAATCCCTGAACGGTGTGATATCGACTTGTTTCTCCACTGCGAACTGCCAGGCAAGCTTGGCATCTCCTTGCAGGTTTTCAGGATCAGACAGGGCCAGTACATGAACTCCCAGACCCTGCTCCCTGGCGAGCGCTGCAACGATATAGGCATCGCCGCCATTGTTGCCACCGCCGGCGAAAATAATCACTCGCCTGACTTCCGGCCATGCCATCTGCATGGCCTCGAAGCAGGCGGCCCCGGCCCGCTGCATCAACTGAAATCCGGGGATGCCGAATTTATCGATCGCGATGCGATCGAGCTGTTGAACCTGTCCGGCCAGATAGAGTTCACGCGGGAGAGATGGGGTGGATAAGGCCATGAAAATTGCCTAATTGAATTTCTTGATCAGGCGACGGACGAGACGTAAGCCACTTTCGAGTTCCTCGATAGGAATATCTTCAGTGGTTTCGATAGCCCAAGGGTCCTGCACTTCGCGCAACATGTTGTAAATATGCTTCCCGTCCTCACTCAGTGTCACCAACATGGATCGCTTGTGTTTCGGATTGGGCTCATAAACGAGCAACCCGTCTTCCACCATGACATCGGTAATGCGCTGCACAGCCTGCCGCGACTGTCCGAGTACCCTGGCCACTCCTGGCACCGTGAGCCCGGAGTTTGACAACGCGATGGCACCGATCACTTTCCAGCGCGCATGGGTGAGACCGAGCTTCTCGGTCATCGCATCACCCTCGGCAATGAGCAAGCTGTTCAGGCGAAAGAGGGACAGCACCAGGTCAAGGAATAGAACACGTTTTGGGGAATGCACCAGAGGACTCCAAAGTGTCGACTATGCCAGCATGTTGTCATTGACTGTGCTGTCAGTCAATCGCGAGGCCCAGAATACCTGCGGGCTGACTCAGCGCACTGTTAACCAGGACAAACTTTTCTGCAGGAATCTGCGTCTAGAATAACAGGCACAGCTTGTTCCCAATCCAGCGGCATCGCCAGCAACGGGAAACGAAACTGCCACAATCTGCGAGGCCAATCTCTCCGCCATAGAAGGAAACAAACATGCGGCAATCGATGTTCTTACCTACCTTTCTGTTGCTTGCCGGGGCGCTGGTATTTTTCCCGGCGGCTGCACAACCGCAACTCTCTGGCACACCAGATGAGCTGAGGGGATTCTTATTTCCTCGCCCCAACACCATTAACATTTCCGGAGATGCAGAACTGACTGCATATAAGGACGTGGCCCGGGTCAGTCTGCTGGTAACCACGGAAGCCAGGGACCTGAACCAGGCCATGGCCGACAACCAGGAATTGCGACAAAGGATGATTGAGCAATTCATCGCCGCAGGCATTCCCGGCGATGACATCAATAACTCCAAGTTTTCCAGTTCACCCCAGTATGGTCTGTTTGGTCGCAACCCGAGTTCGTTTGAAGTCAGCGCCAGACTGGATGTTGCCGTTTCCGCGGAATCGCATCTGCAACTACTCGCCGCTGCTGCCGATGATAACGACGATGTCAGCTTTGAGCGCATCGAGTTCGAACATAGCGAGGAGGAAAGCTTCGAGCGCCAGGTGCGGGATCTCGCCCTGGAGGATGTCATGGAGCAGAAGGCATTCTATGAAACGACCCTTGGCCTGGAACTGCGCGCAGTAAACTTCTTCTATGGCGGTATCCAGCAATTTGCCCGCGCCATGCCCATGGCCATGGCGGAGGAATCGATCGCCGTTGATGCAGTCCGGGGCTCTACTACCGCCATGAGCCAGGCCGCCGCACCCGCTGTTGCCCCCAGTTTCGATGAAGTAGAATATCGAACATCCGTTACGGTGGTGTTCGAAATTGTCAGCGAGAGCGAAAACTAGAATAAGAGTTGCTCGGTTGCGGGTGGTGTGGCTGCTGCTGTTTTTGCTGAGCCCGCCCGCTCTGGCCGATGCCATTGCTGACGCAAAGCAGCTGTTGCGCGTCAGCAATACGGAAGATCATTTTCAGGCACTGGCTGCCGATCAGGTGCGCGACATCATTCGCACCTATTCCAGCATCGTTTCCATGACAGTGGATGTGAGACTTCCCCGGGAAGTAACCAGCAATATCGCCGATTGCTATGCGCGGGTTTATGCCTGGGAAAATTTCGAACAGGGCATCGCAGAGATTATCGCCGAGCAACTCAGCCAGAAAGAAATTCTGTTGCTCACCGATTTCTACCAGGACCTGAGCTTGCCGCCGATGGAGATCGACACTTTCAAAGGCGCGATCGCCAAGGCCCCGCAACTGGAACGAGTCTCTGCAGACTACATTTTCTCCCACAGTGGCAACTGTGTAGAACACTCGTCGCTTGCCATACGTCGCTACCTTTCAGAGCACTACGACCTGCAGGATCTGCTTTCGGCCGATAGCTAGGCAGCTCTCATGACAAGCAGTACGCTTCCAGCGCAGCCTGCGGTAGTATGCGGAATCGGCGCCAATCCTACTACGGCGGAGCGCGAATGAATAAACAGCTCAAACCAGACCCCGGCATCCAACAGGATAAGGAAGAGTGGCTAGAAGCGCTCGCCAATATCCAGGAAGACTTCGGTGACGAGGGTGTCAGGGAAATTCTGAGCAGCCTGACCGCCTGGTGCAAAGATCAACTGATTGACACCCGACAGGTGGTTGTCAATACGCCCTACCTCAACACCATTCCCGCAGGGGAGCAACCTGCCTACCCGGGCGACAAAAACATTGAGCAGCGATTGGAAAATATCCTGCGCTGGAACGCCATGGCCATGGTGTTGCAGGCACAGGATTCCGGTGCCGGTGTGGGCGGACACATTGCGACTTACGCATCTGCTGCCACCATGATGGAAGTCGGGTTTAACCACTTCTTCCGCAACAAGTCGGAAAACTACGGCGGTGACCTGGTTATCCTGCAGCCCCATGCCAGCCCGGGCGTCTATGCACGTTCATGGCTTGAAGGTGAACTAGCGGAAAGCCAATTGAAAAATTTCCGCCGCGAACTACAGCCGGGTGGTGGTGTCACTTCCTATCCGCATCCACGCAGTATGCCCGACTACTGGCAGGTACCGAATGCGTCCATGGGACTGTCCACACCCACAGCCATCTACCAGGCCCGCTTCGCCAAGTATCTGGAGAATCGTGGCTTAAAAGAAAAGCTGGGCGGCAAGGTCTGGTGCTTCATTGGTGACGGGGAGGCGGATGAGCCAGAGGTGCTGGGTACGATCAATATCGCCTCGCGTGAGCAGCTGGACAACCTGATCCTGGTGGTGAATTGCAACCTGCAACGTCTGGATGGACCGGTACGGGGTAATGGCAAGATCATCCAGGAACTTGAAGCTTCTTTCTTCGGCGCTGGCTGGAACGTGATCAAGGTTATCTGGGGCAGCGGTTGGGACAAACTAATCTCAGAAGATGAAAACGGCACGCTACGCAAACGCATGGAAGCCTGCGTAGACGGTGATTACCAGCGTTACTCGGTCCTGCCCGGCAATCAACAGCGAGAGCACTGGGTTGCAGGCAACGCCGAACTCGAGCAGATGATGAATAGCCTCAGCGATGAGGAAGTGAAGCAGATCAAGCGTGGCGGCCAGGACGTGGAAAAGATCTATGCCGCTTTCGCGCGTTCAGTGCGCAGCAACGGCAAGCCCACTGTCGTGCTGGTGAAAACGGTGAAGGGGGATGGCTTGATCGACGCCGCCGGCAGCAACACCGTGCACCAAAAGAAGAACTTCGATGGCGATGAAAGAGTCGCGATCGCCCGCAACTTTGGCATTCCATTAAAGGACGAGGCGATACGCCAGGCAGCGTTCTACAAGCCCAATGACGACAGTGATGAAATTCAATACCTGCGCAGGCATCGGGCTGAACTCGGTGGCGCTATCCCGAAACGAACCGCAGACTGCCCGAGCATCTCCCCTCCGCCGCTGACCAGTTTCGAGACTCTCACCGCCGGCAGCCAGCGCCCACAATCGACAACCATGGCGCTGGTTCGCATCTTGTCTGTGTTAATGCGCGAGAAGTCCCTCAACAAATATATCGTCCCTATCGTTCCCGATGAAGCGCGCACCTTTGGGCTGGAAGCGCTGTTCAAGATTGCCGGCATCTTCTCACTACAAGGGCAACACTACACTCCTGTCGATGCCGATACGCTCGTCGCCTATCGCGAAGCTGAAGATGGACAGATCATGCAGGAAGGAATTTGCGAGACTGGCGCCATGGCTTCGTTCCTGGCGGCCGGGACAGCGTATTCAATTCATGGCCTGCCGATGATTCCGTTCTATTTCTTCTACTCCATCTTTGGTTTCCAAAGAGTTGGCGACATGATCTGGACCTGCGGCGACATGATGTGTCGCGGCTTCCTAGTCGGCGGTACCGCAGGTCGCACAACGCTCAATGGCGAAGGCATACAACACCAGGACGGGCATTCCCAGATTATTGCCAACACCTACCCAAACCTTAAAAGTTACGATCCCGCGTTTGCCTATGAACTGGTCGTCATCGTTCGTGAAGGTATTCGCCGTATGTACGAAGAACAGGAGAATATCTTCTACTACATCACTGCCTATAACGAGAACTACCAGATGCCGGCCATGCCGGCAGACGAAGACACAGCGACAGGCATCATTGCAGGCGCATATCACTACTACGCCACCGAATCGAGAGAAGCATCGCAAGTCCATCTTCTCGGCAGTGGTTCGATCATGCAGCAAGTACTGGCAGCGAGAGACAAGCTGGAAGATTTAGGATTCTCGGTTTCCATCTGGAGTGTCACCAGCTATAACGAACTCTACCGTGAGGCAGAATCATGTGAGCGACACAATCGACTGCATCCAGCACAAGAAGCCAAACAGTCTATCGTCGAGAAGCTCTTTGCTGCCACCAGCGGATGTTATGTAGCCGCTACCGACTACATGAAAGCGCTGCCCAGGAGTATCGCCGCGTGGATGCCGGACATCTACCTTGTCCTGGGCACCGATGGTTATGGGCTAAGCGAATCGCGAGAGAGCTTGCGGGAATACTTTGAGATCAATGCGGACCATATTTGCCACGCAGCCCTGGTGGGGTTGCAGCGGAATCAATCGATCGACAAAAAGAAGTTCAATGCCTGCATGAAAAAAATACGGGTCGAATCTGACAAGATCGATCCGATGACCCGCTAGATTATCTAACCAGGATTAGTGGGTAAGCGAGTACATCAGATAGTTAATACCCAGCCTGTAGGCATTGTTCGCATAGCGCGTGGGGTAGGCGGGATGATAGGTATGCTCCCAGCCGTCACCCATATCTGAATTCCAGTTAATCAATACCATCACGCGACCCGTGTCATCCAGGATCGCATGGTTGCTGGCATAGTCGATGCCCTGCTCACCCACCTGATCGCTACGAAACAACGCGGGGATCATCTGCGGGCCATCTATGTCGTAGTAAACGTGAAAAATTTCGTGATCCGGTTGCAGTTCGATTATCTCCCGATCTGGAAAGACCTGGCTGAAGCTGGCATAGAAGTTATCCCACTGGCGTTGACCCCAGAAGTCGTCAATCAATAGGAATCCACCACGCAGCAAGTACTCACGCAGATTCTCTGTCTCTCGTGGATTGAGCACCATGCCGCCACCCTGACCTACCTCGAGCATATAGAGAAAGGGATAGTCGAAAATTTCCTCATCATCTAGCCGCAATACGATCGGATCACTCATCACCCGGATATTGGTCAGGCGAGAAACGCCGCGGAGAAAATTCATATCGGCATCGGGGAAATCGATGGACCAGGTGCCATAGCCAAATCCGCCACCGCCGTAATAGTTATCAAACTGCACACGCACGAAATTAAACTCGCCGGCTTCATCATAACCAAGATCATAGATGTCATCGTCGGCGCCGCTGATCTGGGGATAGACCTGTGCCGTTGCCGACACCGCGAGCAGCAATAAAAGTGAACAGGAGATTTCTTGTAAAAAATATTTACTCTTCATGAATCAGGTTTAGCGCAATGAATCACAATAGTCTTCAGCTGTTACGGCTGGGGTAAACCAGATGTAATCATAGGCAGCCACGTCGATAAACTGCTCCAGGTAGGCAGCGGGATCTTCTTCACCGGGCTGCACTTCCAGGAAGGCGACGCTCACAATATCTGACCTGGATTGTGCATAATCGTTCGCCAGCAAATAATTAGGTACGCCGAGATCTTGCCGAACATGGTAATTGCCCGCTATCAATACTGCCACTTCGTTTGCACTCAAGGTTGCCAGTTGCCGCGCCATGCGATCATCCCGGGCCTGCTGTACCCGCACCATGGCCGGAAACTGGGACTCTGGTAACAAGCCGCAGTGACTCGCATCGATATCTTCAGTAAGCTTTGCCATCACATCTTCTTCAAACACAGCGGCGATTGTTGCCGGTGTTGGCTCAGCATAGACCTGGCCTACTGCAGCAGAGGAAATGTTGCCGGATTTCACCCGTGTATTCGCCAAATACACCGCCTCCAGCAGCGGTCCATAAAAATTCCAGTCCCAACCCTCGTCATCCCAGTCCAGCCATGCCTGGATCTGTTCCAGGTTTGTAAAACGCTGTTGGACAAACTGCTCTAGCTTTTCGTCCGCAGTCGAATCGAGCATCTCGAAGGTGACATGGGCAGGACCCTGGCTCTGCAATATTGTGCCTAGCAACTGTAGTTGCAGATCGTGATGGTCCGGGTTGTCGTGCTTCTCACCCAACAGGATATAGCGAGCAGAATCCAGCGCAGACAGGAGCTCGACCTGATCGACAAATTCCTTGCCACCGCTATGCCAGATTCTCCCTACCAGATAATGATCCTGGTAGAGCGGCGATTTCCATTGGCTCGAATTGGTAACCTGTGCACAGGCAGCCAACAGGAGAACAAAAGCCAGGCGATTAATTAACACCACCCATGTCCTGCCAGTCTGCATAAATGTCATCGCTCCAGAAATTTTGAAAATAGGCAATTGCGGCGAGCTTTTCTTCTTCATCCAGGATATCTGCAAAGCCCGGCATCTGACCGCCCAGGGCAATTCCTCCATTGTTAATGACTTGCAGAAGCACCGAGCGCGGGTGATGCCAGGCGTGCGCCGAGCCGTTCAATGGTGGCGGAGGAAAAGAACCATCGTCCAGGCGCGAGCGCCAGTCAGCTACCGTTCCCTGCGCCTGCTCTCCATGGCAAACGGCGCAATTCTGCCTGAATACGCTCTCACCCAGAGCAATCTGCTGCGCACCGTACCAGCGCGTCGATGCCGAGGCCGCATCTGCCGACTCTGACTCCGTGTCTGGCGACGGTCCACAGGCTGCGAGACTCAATACCAACAAAAAGGGACTCAAGAAACGGAAATGCATAAAGCTAGGATTTCTTTGGATAGTCAAAGTACGCCAGGGTGGCATCGCCAGCCTGGATGTCTGCCCATTGGTCGATTGCCAATGACAGACTGACCAGACCACAGGTGGGTATATTGTCGATATCGCAATCGGCCATCAAGTTTGCAAATTCTGTGATCGCTGGATTGTGTCCAACCAGCATGGCATGGGTACAGGATTCATCCAGCAGACTCGCCGCCTTCAGGAACATGCCGGTACCGGCAAAGTAGAGTTCCGGGTTACTGGCAATCTCATCAACTGCAAAATCGATAGCTTTTGCAAACATTTTTGCCGTGGTTTTGGCGCGTACCGCCGGGCTTGAGATGATGCACTGCAACTTGTCACCCCTGCCTTTAAACCTCTCGCCCATGATGGGCACATCGCGAAGCCCTCTCTCACTAAGCGGCCGCTCAAAATCTTTCAGCTCGGGATTATCCCAGCTGGATTTTGCATGCCGTAACAGATAGAGGGTCTTCATAATTTGAATGGGCATCAGAGCGGCTGATTCCGCTGTAGGCCCGGAATTTAGAGGCTTTCAACTATCCTGCCTTATACCCCAAATAGATATCCAACTCCAGAAAAGTTCGATTGGAACCGATACTGTTCAGACAATTGCAGTTTATTTGCAGATTTCAGCCTTGTCTCAGGAGTTTTTCATGCACAAAGTCTTAGCAGTATTCAGCCTTGGCTTGATGCTTTTTAGTTCCACTATCTCTGCCCAGGAAGAAAACGGCGTCAGCTCTGAAGTGGAACTGGGCGCGGTATTCACCAGCGGTAACACTGAAAATGAGAGCGTCAACTTCCGCGGAGAAGTCGACTGGCGCCGGGATGCCTGGGAATACGGTTTCCTGCTGGATGGCTTCAGGGCATCACAGGATAACGTGCGCACTGCAGAGCGTATGTACTATGTGGGCGATGCCCGATACGACGTCAACGATGTGAGCTTCGTGCTCACCAGACTCGCCCATGAAGACGATGAGTTCAGCGGTTACGACAGCCAGACCGACATATCCATCAACTATGGCCGCAATATGCTGACCACGGTCGAAAACATGTCCCTGACCCTGAACGCTGGTGTGGGTGCTCGTCAAAGCCGTACCGCAACCGAAGATTTCGACGAAGCGATCATTCGTCTGGCAGGTGACTACCAGTGGCAGATTTCCGAGAGTGCGTTATTCGGGCAGGTGCTGAGCACCGAGGCCGGTGACAGAACCAGTATCTTTCGCTCCGAAACCAGTATCGAAACGACCATACTGGATAATCTGTCGCTACGATTTTCTTTTAATGTGAAGCACCAGACGGAAGTGCCCGTCGGTCGCGAAAAGACCGATACCGAGACAGCCATCACTTTCGTGATGAATTTCTAGCAGTCTCACTTTGACCTGGTAAACAGAGAACTGGCAAACTGGTGTCTCGATTGGCTGAGACACCACCATGACACCAGTTGTACGCTTTTACTGGGTAATCACCCTCATTGTCCTGCCACTGAGTACGTTATGGCTACATAACAGTACCGGTGGCTTTACCTCTTCTGCCCTGCAACATCCTGTTCAGTTACTGCTCTTTGCCGTGGCACTGGCGTGGGCTGTAGTTGGTGGCTACGAACTCCTGTTGAGCCCCAGCAACCTGCGCAGGAATTATCCGGTGCTGGCTAACATTCGTTATTTGCTTGAATTCTTCCGCCCGGAGATTCAGCAATATTTCATTTCCAATAACCAGGAAGAGAAACCCTTCTCGAGAGAGCGCCGCAACCTGATTTATCGCCGGGCGAAAGGGCTGGACGACACAATACCTTTTGGTACCGAGCAAGACGTACTCGCCGATGGTCACCGTAGCCTGCTGCATTCAATCAACGCGCACAAAGTCGCTGAGGAACACGCCCGGGTTTCCTTCGGCGGGCCGGAATGCAAGAAACCCTATAACGCGTCACGCTTGAATATTTCCGCAATGAGCTTTGGTTCCTTGAGTTCCAATGCCATTCAGGCTCTGAACAAAGGTGCGGCACTGGGTGGTTTTGCGCACAACACCGGCGAAGGTGGATTAAGCGCCCATCATCTCAAGCATGGTGGTGACCTGATCTGGCAGATCGGAACCGGTTACTTCGGTTGTCGTAATCAGCAGGGGCGATTTGACGATGGCGCCTTTGCCGAACGCGCGAGCAAAGATTCCGTGAAGATGATCGAGATTAAAATCTCCCAGGGTGCCAAGCCGTCTCACGGCGGCGTGTTGCCGGGCGCCAAGGTTACCCAGGAAATCGCTGACATTCGCCTGGTTGAAGTAGGCAAGACAGTGAACTCTCCAGCCATCCATCCAGAGTTTTCCACACCTATAGGGCTGCTGGAGTTCGTTCAGCGCTTACGTGAAGGCTGCGGCGGCAAACCAGTTGGCTTCAAACTCTGCCTGGGTAAGAAAAAAGAGTTTCTGTCCATCATCAGGGCCATGCTCGAAACCCGAATTCTGCCCGACTTTATCACCATCGATGGTTCGGAGGGTGGCACAGGAGCAGCGCCCGTTGAGTTCACCAATCGTCTCGGTGTGCCCTGCCTGGAGGCGACTAACTATGTAAACCAGGTTTTGATAGGCGCCGGGCTGCGCGACGACATCAGGTTAATCAGTTCCGGCCTCACCGCAACCGGCTTCGATATGTTGGAAAAAGTTGCTGTCGGAGCAAACTCTGTCAATGCAGCACGTTCGATGATGCTCGCTCTTGGTTGCGTGCAGGCTCGTCATTGCAACACCAATAAATGCCCGACCGGCGTTGCAACACAGGATCCCTCTCGTGCGCGCGCGGTTGATGTAGAAAGCAAGGCCATACGGGTGCGTAATTTTCATGATGCGACCGTGGAAGCATTCCTCGACCTGTGCGGCGCAATGGGGCTGCAGGATCCTGACGATCTGACACCCCATGACTTGCTCAGAAGGGAAGACGACGGCACCAAGTCTTTTCGACAGCTCTATGAACCACTGAATCCCGGGCAACTGCTGAGCCGGGAGATCCCGGACAGCTATGCTGAAGACTGGGCTCAATCCAGGGCGGCGGCTTTCTAAACAACACTCGTACTGGCGATGCTGTCTGCGACGGGGCTATACTGGCCCGCACTCAATCAGCTAAAAGTCGAATCTTGCGGTGAATAACAGTGTTTAAGCGGATACTCTTCCTCGCCTTCCCTCTCTTTATGAGCTCGCTCAGCCTGGCCGATCAAACCGACGATCGCCTCGATAGCCTGTTTAGCGAACTGCTGCAAACCGAAGACCCGGCGATGATCAGAGTCATAGAGAATCGCATCTGGGGGATCTGGTTCGAACATCCCAATGCAGACCTGGTGCGCTTGATGGAGTTGGGCACGCGCCACATGAATGCCCGTGAGTTTCCCGAAGCGTTGCTGATCTTTAATCAGGTGATCGAAAGTTTTCCCGGCTACGCAGAGGGCTGGAATAAGCGTGCAACGCTCTACTATATGGTAGGCAATTTTGCTGCGTCGATTGCAGATATTGAAGAGACCCTTGCACTTGAGCCTCGTCATTTCGGTGCGCTTTCGGGTCTGGGCCTGGTTTATCTACAGCAAGATGATCTAGTGAAGGCACGTGACGCCTTTCGTGACCTGGTCGATGTTCACCCAAACAGCCCCAATGCAAAAGAAAACCTTGCCTTCGTAGAAGAGAGACTGCGTCTGGATGTAATTTAGCGCAATTAAATTTCCAGAATAAAAAAAGGGATGTCAATTGACATCCCTTTTTTTATTTTTTGCTTTGCTCAGTTTTACTGGCGTGTTCCGGAAACACCAAAGGCGCCGAAGTCACTGCCGAACTCTCCGTCCAGCGTATCGCCATCAACTGTGCCAGAGAACTCAAGCACCAGCATCTGGCCCTGGGCATCAACTTCTGCATCGAATGTGATGCTGTTGCCGTCATAGGCGATACCGCTCAGTGCTGTTTCACCAAGCTGATCGTTGCCGAAGGAACCACTGCCATCAGCGTTTAACGTAAGTACTCCAGGCAGGGCACCAAGTGGGGTATTCATCTCTACGTTCCATACACCTACTCCAGGAGGTGTCGAAGCGGCGCATCCCACGAGTACTACAAGAGATAATACCAACCATCCGCTCTTTAATTTTTTCATACCAAAATTCACCTTTCTCAATTGTGTCTCGAATTAGTTATATCTTCTTATCGTAAATGTTTTACAACGAAAGCTTGGAGTTACTGTTTGCAAGTGACGCATCAGCGCCTTCTCGTTTCGACCCCGCCCCCCTTCTCTGTGGAGTTGCCTCAATTGTGAAACGGTTCGCCTATTGTCCTGTTAATCTTCGCTCAGTCAACCTTATTAAGCAGCGATTCCCCGCTATCTGGCTTATATTCCGAGGGCTAGGGAATCTCCCAGGCGACATACCAGTCTGTGGAGACCCGGCTAAATCCCAGCTCTTGCAGCAACTCTCGCTCCATTCCGGCCATGTGAGCGGCACCATAGAACAAGCCAGCATGCTCAATTCCTGATTCCAGCGCGTCTTCCAGAGCCTTTAAGGCTACGGTATTACGATCCCCGAGAATTGTGAGTTGAGACTCCAACTCCGGACTCATTGCGAGATCACCACTGCGGCCCAGTTCCTGAGCCAGCAGGTACTTTAGCGCTCCAGCCTGATCATCCGAGGAAAGCGCGGTAAGCAAGGACATCATGGTCAGCGTACTGGGTTGGATATGCTGGTTGGCGATCGCGTTCTGTTCCGCAGCCATTTGTGCCATAGCCATTTTCAGGAACATGGAGAAGAAGCTCTCGTCCTTGCTCGCCATGATCTCCGAGAGCTGTTGTGCACTTAAGTCTGCACGAACGAGATTGTTTTTTTGATAGTCAATGCCGTTGAGCTGAAACTCCAGGTCGAGAAACCTGGCAACCGCAGACTGCAATAGGCCAATTCCGGACAAGCTGGAATTGTCGGTGGAGGGTGCCGGCACTTCGTTGTCATCAGCGACCAGTTCATAAAGCACAATGTCGAGCAAATCGAAGTAGCTGTTCAGCGCATCGTAGTAATCGGTATCGGCAATATGAATGGCTGCGATCAGGTCGACTCGTTGACCCGCACCATTTTCATAACTTGTGATCGATGTTTCCAGCGTACCCTGCCAATCCCCGGCCCCTTCCACAAACCTGAGAAAACTATTCTGCTGCGCCAAACTTGAACTCGCGATCGCGAGCAGCAAAACGAGCCACAAATTTCTGTGCAGAATGTTTTCCATATTCTCAATGTATATCAATGTGCATTGATTCAGTTTTTATTGCCAGGCAAGCTCCAGTATCTCTCTTACCTGTTGTGCTGAGTCTATGGGGCGTGGGTTATTTCTTACCACCGGATGCCGAAATGCGCGCGTCGCAATCTCATCAATGTCGGGCCTCTTTATTCCAACGGCTTGCAAGGAAGTGGGTAGCCCCAGGTCCGCCACCAGTTTTTTTACTGCCAGGGCGGCGTTTAAGTTTTCGGTGCCGAGAGCAGCTGCGATTTGCTGACAGCGATCGGCAAGCCTTTCCTCGTTCCATTGCAAAACCGCCGGGAGCATAACACAGGAGGTGTGGCCATGAGGGACACCGTGGAGACTGCCGAGAATATAGCCGATGCCGTGGCTGGCGCCGTGAGAAACCGTGCCCAGTCCGCAGCATGCTGAGCAGACGGCAGTCTGCGCCACAGACCGGGCATCCAGATCGGCGGGTTTGGTTTTTATCTGCGGCAGCGATTGTGCGAACAGTTTCATAGCATGCAGAAAATGACCGTCGTGATAATCCGTTGTATCCGCGGAACAGAATCCCTCTATCGCGTGATCGAGAGACCTGATCGCAGTAGAGAGGAACAGCCATTCCGGAGTATGCACTGTCAGTGCCGGATCATAGATGATTGCCTGCGGACACAATCCTTTTGCCCGATAGCCTTCCTTTGCGTTGGTGGCGGTATCCAGTACCCCGGCATTATTACTGAACTCTGCCCCGGACAGAGTTGTGGGTACTGCCACCTGCCGAACTCGACAAGAATTATCTGCTGCTAACTGGGCACCGTGCCTTGCGCCGCGACTCCCGTTTGCACGTTGCGCATAGGCCAGCAACTCATCTTCGCTGTTGATGTTCTGGTTCAGAGCGAGCTGAATAACTTTGCAGGCGTCGATAACACTGCCACCACCCAGGGACACCAGCAGATCAGCCTCTGCTTCGCGCACCTCAGCTAGCAGTGCCATGACATCCTGGCGAGGAGTATGGGTCCCGATGCCGGTAAACAGGCCAACGCAACGCTCACCCAGCTTGTTGCGCAGGGCCGCGAACTGCTCGGTTGCCTGGGCCAGGCTATTGGAGCCGACCAGGAAGACACGGCCCGCCCCCGATTGCTCCACATGCCGGGGCAAGACCTCATCCACCTCCTCACCCGTGTGGACCGTTTCCAGATCGGAATAGTTGAATTGCATGGGTGTCCTTTAAATGGGTGCTGATTTTTCCTTATTTTCCGGGAGTTTATCAGCGCAGCGGCGGGGCGGGGCAAGAAAAATTTATATGGGTGTCCAGTAAGTGGGCGGCGGTGGGGGAAGCGTGTTTTGGCGTCGCAAGCAGGCAGTGAGAGCGTTACAATGGCCTGTTAATCGAATTCTTCGCCACCGGGGGGCGATAATTATGGCGACTTTCAAAGTAAATGGAGTCGAACACACCGTCGACGTGGAACCCGAGATGCCGCTGCTATGGGTGCTGCGGGATGAGCTGGGTTTGACCGGCACCAAGTTTGGCTGCGGTATCGCATCCTGCGGCGCCTGTACCGTGCACGTCAATGGCAGCGCAGTCAGAAGCTGTGTATTGCCGGTGTCTGCAGTGGAAGGCCAGGACATCACTACCATCGAAGGACTCACCGAGGCAGCGGGCAGCCAGGCAGTGGTTGGCACCTTTGAGCCTTCGGCCGCACTCACGGCCGTGCAACAGGCCTGGATAGACCACCAGGTACCGCAATGTGGTTACTGCCAGTCCGGCATGATCATGGCAGTTTCTTCCCTGCTGGCCGCCAATCCGAATCCCAGCGATGCGGAGATTGATACCAGCATCAATAATGTCTGCCGCTGTGGTTCTTATCCGCGCATTCGTCGCGCGATTCGATCAATAGCGAACGCTTAAGGAGAGATGACCATGAAAATTACTCGACGTCGTTTCATCCTTTCTGCCGCAGTTGCCGGCGGTGGCCTCATGGTTGGCTACGCAGCCACCAGGCCCAGCCCCCATCGAGTCGCCAATAACACTCTAGTGACTGGCGATGAAAAGTTTGTCACCAACTTCATCAAGATTGATCCCAACAATGACATCACCATCTATGTGCTGCATTCCGAGATGGGCCAGGGTGTTCACACCTCGCTGGCACAGATGGCCGCCGATGAGCTGGATGCCAACTGGGAGAACGTCAGCGTAGAGCAAGCTCCCGCTATGGATCTGTATGCGGCGAGCGACATGATCAATGGCTTTGCAGAAGAGTACGGCCTGCCTAATTTCCTCAAGGGTTTTGTCAGTGCTATTGCGCCTACAGTAGCCGGCATCGCAAATCTGCAGATCACCGGTGGTAGTTCCTCGGTGCGCTTTACTGGCCAGCATGGCATGCGTGTGGCCGGTGCCGCAGCAAGAGAGATGCTTATCCAGTGTGCCGCCCAGGAATGGGAAGTGCCTGCCAGTGAGTGCACTACCGAGCTGGGTTATGTGCATCATAATGCCAGTGGTCGCTCCCTGGCCTATGGCGACCTGGTCACTGCAGCCGCTGAGCTGGAACCACCTGAGTCACCGCAACTGAAAGACCGTTCCCAGTTCACCATCATGGGCAAGGCAATCTCCCGGGTAGACATTCCTGCCAAGGTAGATGGCACTGCGCAATATGGCCTCGATCATCACACCGACGACATGTTGTACGCCGCGATCAGGCTCGCGCCGGTCTTCGGCACCAAACTGGTGTCAGTAGATGCGAGCGAAGCATTGCAGCAGCGCGGTGTCGAGCGCGTGATTGAACTGGAAGACTCGGTTGCCGTCGTGGCTGATAACTACTGGCGCGCCAAGGAAGCACTCAAACTGGTTAAAGCCGAATTTGAAGCTTCAGAGAATGACAACATCTCCAGTGCCGATATTGCTGCACGATTCGATCGTGAACTGGCAGAAAGTAATGGCAGTGAGGATCATGAGCAGGGTGATGCAGATGCCGGACTCGAGCAGGCTGCAGACGTCATCGAGGCAAATTATCGTGTGCCTTATCTGGCCCACGCACCGATGGAGCCGATGAACTGCACAGTACACATTCAGGATGGCAAGGCGGATCTGTGGACTTCCACCCAGGATCCCTTATCCATGCGCGGCCGTGTCGCTTCCGTCGCCGGTTTAAGCGAAGACGATGTGACCCATCACCCCAGTTACTGTGGCGGTGGCTTTGGCAGACGCCTGCCCTTTAACTGGAACGTCATTGACCACGCAACCAAGATTGCCATGGAATTTGACGTGCCGGTGAAGACCGTGTTCAGCCGCGAAGACGATATGCAGCAGGACTACTATCGCCCTGCCGTGTTCTCCAATTTCAAGGGTGGCCTGGACAGCCAGGGCAATGTGACCACCTGGCACAACCGCTTCACCGGTCCTATCCAGGTGCCAGAAGCTGCCCACATCCCTTACGCGATTGAGCATCAATCCATTCGTGTCGTCGATGGCGACACTCACGTGCCTATCGCCGCCTGGCGCAGCGTGGACCATTCCCAGCAGACCTTCTTCATCGAATCGTTCATGGATGAGCTGGCCCATCGCGCGGGCAGAAACCCTTACCAGTTCCGCATGGATCTGCTGCGTGAGCATCCCCGCCATCAGACCGTGTTGCGCACCGCAGCCGAAGCTGCCGGATATGGTCGCAACCTGCCTGAAGGTCACGCCTTGGGTCTCTCGGTACAGGCAAGCTTTGGCAGTATCTGCGCCCAGGTTGCCGAGGTTTCCATCGGAGATGATGGTCAACCGAAGGTACACAAGGTCACAGCCGCTATCGATTGTGGCTGGGCAGTCAATCCCGACGGCGTGGAATCACAGGTTGAGAGCGGCATCATCTTTGGCCTTACCGCTGCTCTCTACGGAGAGATCTCCATTGAAAATGGCAGGGTTGCGCAGAACAACTTCCCCGATTACGAGATGGTGCGCATGGCAACATCACCAGAGATCGACGTACATATCGTGGAGAGCGGTGAAGCATTAGGTGGCCTCGGCGAACCAGCCACGCCGCCGATTGCAGCTGCGGTTACCAACGCGATCTACATCCTGACCGGTCAACGCATTCGTGAGTTACCGATCAGCAAACACGACCTCACCAGATCGACGCCGATCGCTGCTGTGTAGCTCTCTACACACCCTGAAATAGAAGGACTGTAAAAAGGGGAAATTGCCTGACAATTTCCCCTTTTTTTGTTCTCCAACAGAGCTCGCTGTGTCGTTCTAGTCGAGTCGCTTGTTGAAGCGGGCAATCGCCAGTGTTAGCGCAATCAGCATGAACACGGCCAACGCCACCAACTCATCCCACATGGACATGATGTCTGCACCGCGCAGGATAATGCCGCGAATGAGTCGATTAAAATGGGTGAGCGGCAGGACTTCGGCAATTGCCTGAGCCAGCGGCGGCATGCCGTCGAAGGGAAACATAAAGCCGGAGAGTAAAATCGATGGCAGCAGAATGAAGAATGTCATCTGCATGGACTGAAACTGGGTTGTCGCCATGGTGGACAGCAGCAGGCCGAGAGCCAGGTTGGTAGCAATGAACAGTAGCGACGCCAACAGGATGTGCAGATACTCCCCCCTGATGGGCACTTCGAAGAAATAGCGGCCGAGCGCCAGAATAATCACCAGCTGCAACAAACCAATGAGGATGTAGGGAAATATTTTCCCTAACATGAGTTCTGGGGTCTTGACCGGTGTGTTAATGAGAAACTCCAGATTCCCTCGCTCTCTTTCCCGAACAATAGCCACGGCGGTAAACAGGACCATGGTCATGGTCAGGATTACACCAACGAGACCGGGCACAATGTTCACCGCTGAGCGCCGCTCGGGATTGTAGTAATTGCGAACCTCGATCAGATTTCTGTTTTGTACGCGCGGCTGAGCATCAAACGCCACCGGCGTTGCAGTGAGTTGCTGTGCAACGCCGAGAATGATCGGATCAGTACCGTCTACCAATAGTTGCGCCGCCTGGCGATCGGGGCTGAGCACCCGGCGATCGAAATCATCGGGCAGGTAGATGCCAATTGAAACCTGTCCCGCATCAAGCAGCGACTCCAGTTCCTGCAGACTCGCTGCCCGATGCCTGAGATCGACGACCTGGGTTGCAGTCAGGTCGGCAATGAACTGACGAGACAGGTGCGTATCAGCTTCGTCAACATAGGCGGAACCAAGATTGCGCACATCGGTGTTGATGGCATAGCCAAACATCAGCAGCTGTATCAGTGGAATACCGACAATCATGCCGAAGGTCAGGCGATCTCGGCTGAGTTGCAGGAACTCCTTGCGCATCACTGCAAAAATTCTAAGCAGGGTCTTCACGCCGCCTCCTTTTTGAGCGCGGCACGGCGCAACTCAGTCACTGACACAAAGACATCTTCCAGGTCAGGAAATACTGCTTCTACCTCGGCGCTGATATTTGCCTGCTGCAGGTTCTGTCTGACCAGATCTTCTCCTCCTGTCACTTGCTTGGGCAGCAGGACACGCAGACGCACACCCAACTGAGTGATGCTGGTGATCTGGGCTTCCTTGCACAGACTGGCGCGTGCCAGATTGGGATCGTCGGCGGTAACCTCGATCACCTGGGAATCTATGTTTTCTCCAAGAGTCTTTGGAGATCCGTCGGCCACCTTGCAGCCCTGATCGAGGATGGCCAGGCTGTGACAACGGGCGGCTTCATCCATGTAATGGGTTGAAACCAGGATAGTCGTGCCCTGCTCGGCTAACTCGAACAGAGTCTCCCAGAAATCCCTGCGATTCTGTGGATCGACTGCGCTGGTGGGCTCATCGAGGAAAAGAATGCTCGGGCGATGCAGGGTTGCCGCGGCGAGGGCGAGTCGCTGTTTCTGCCCGCCACTAAGGGTCCCCGCATACTGTTTGCTGCGGTCAGCCAGGTTAAATTCGGTGAGTAGCTCGGCTACCCGTGCGCGTCGGTCTTTGCCACTCAGGGTATAGATAGTGCTGACGAATTCCAGATTTTCTTTTACGGTCATGTCTTCGAACAACGAGAACTTCTGCGTCATATAACCGATCTTCTGTTTAAGGGCTTCGGCTTCCTTGCGCGTGTCGAGTCCCAGCACGGTCGCCGTGCCGGCACTGGGAGTCAGCAGCCCGCATAACATTCGTATGGTGGTGGACTTGCCGCAGCCATTGGGACCAAGAAAGCCATAGATCTGCCCGCTAGGCACATCCAGGTCGACTTCATTAACCGCAATCAGGTTTCCGAAGCGTTTGGTCAGCCCCCTGGCTTGAATGGCGAATTCAGGTGTCGACATGATCTCACTCGAACAGAATTTGTACTGGCACACCTTCGGGCAGACGATTCCCGTTGATGCCATCTGCTGGCAAGGTGACTTCTGCCATGTAGGAAAGTCGCGAGCGATCCCGCTCGGTGAGTGCAAAGTAAGGTGTGAAACTGGATTCGGCTGCTATGCGGCGCACCGTACCGCGAACGGGTTGATCGACTCCATCGATATGCACAGCTAGCGAATCCCCGACGCTAACTTGCACGCGCAGGGGTTCGGGAACATAGACCCGCGCATAGGGCTGTTCACCAGTTAACAGCACCGCAATCACGTCGCCAATTCGCGGACGTTCTCCCTCCTCAAAAGGCAAGGAATCCACGATGCCAGGCACCGGCGCGAGAAGTGTTAAGCGTTGGCGATCAAACTCCAGGCTCTGTAGTTGTGCCTGCGCTTGCATCAGCGAGCTGCGCGTCTGTGCAATTTGCTCTGCGCGCGTACCGGCTTCGAGCTCAGCTAGCTGTGCCTCGACAAATTCGATGCGTGCCTTGGCTGCTGCTAGCAAACTCTCCGCGGTATCCACGCTTTCTATGGAAGTCAGGTTGCGTTCCCGCAGTCCGCTCAGGCGTTCCAGATCCCGTGCCCGGAAGTTTCTGTCCACGATCGCTTCATTGAGGTTGGCGCGCGTGGCAGCGATGGTTTCCGGTCTCGGACCGTTGATCTGTTCCTGCAACTGGGCTTCGATTCGAGCGATGTTGGCTCGCGACTCTTCGATTCGCAGGTCGAGGCGGCTGGCTTGCTGGTGCAACAGCACATCGCCGGGGTGCACACGGTCTCCTTCGATCACCGTGATGGAGGTGATTGGTTCATTACTCTCCGTAGTGACCTCAACCCGATCCGATTCAAGCTGACCAACAGCCATCAGTGGCGCTTCTTCACAGGCTTGTAGCAACGCGGTGGTGGCGAGGAGTAGGGTCAGGCGTCGCATCATGATGCACCTCCTGTCTCAGCCGGATTCAACACGCCCTGTTGAAACAGGGCGATGTTGTGCTGAGAAAGCATCTCCACGAATTCTTCGTTGAGTTCCAATTTGAGTACCGACTCCATAATTGGTCTTGCCAGAAAAGGGAAAATCGTCAATCCCAGAATCGACACCATGGTCAGTGCGGGGTTAAGGTCTTGCCGGTAGTGTCCACGCCCAATGTCTTTATTGATCGACGCCAGCAGGCGCGGCGCGAATGCAGAGGAGAAGCGCGCGATCATCGCATCCCTGGTTTCGCCTTCACTGAACAGGACTTCGCGCACGATGAAATTTGGCCACCAGGGATTCTCGGCAAGGACGCGAGTGTAGCTGCGGCTGAAGTCGGTGATGGTGAGCGACTCGCTATCTCCCAACTCTGCGAGGCTGGATTCCAGTGCAGCCAGCACCTCTTCAACCATGGCCACATACAAGCCCTGCTTGCTGCCGAAATAGTAATTCACCATGGCGGGATTCACCCCCGCCGACTCACCAATCTGGCGTACCGACACCGCCTTGAACTCGCTCTTCAGGAAATGCTGCCGCGCCGCGTCCAGCAGTTGTGAGCGAACCTTGTCGCCATCTGCTCCCGCCGGCCGGCCCACCGTGTTTCTCGCGCTTGCGTTGCTACTCATCCTCTAGCCTCAACCCTGAATCATAATTAATTAAACATTTAATTAATTATTGAGTCAACTCCATCCCCACCCAATTTGGTGGACACCCATTTAACTTCTCTCCCCTATTTCCGCCGCAAGCCTCGAGATACCTGGGCTGTACGAGGTCAGCGCACGCGTGGCCCCGAAAATCGTCGAGTTATGTGGTGGCCAAATTAAATGGGTGTCCATTAAATAGAGGGTTCAGATTAAATGGGTGTCCACCAAAATGGGGCGCGGGGTTGGGGGCGAAAATGGGGAGGTGGGTCGTGCTACACTGCGCCATCGCTCGAGGTCTTGGTGACTGCTGTGCCCCTGCTGATTTCAGGTCTTGTCCTCTTCTTCCTGCCGCACTTGTTCCGTGAGTTGGGGCTGCGTGAGAAGCTGATCGCAAGACTTAATTCCGAAAATGCCTATAAAGGAATCTACTCGCTACTCGCGCTGGCCGGTTTGGCGTTGATCATAGTCGGCAAGGGTCAATCGGAATTCGTTATGGTCTGGGAACCGCGTTTCGAACTGCGGCAGATCTCTCATATCCTGATGTTGCCTGCCCTGCTTCTGGTAGTTGCAGGCAATCTCCCAACATCCAGGCTAAGGGCAGCGGTGCGCAACCCTATGATGCTCGGGACGCTGCTGTGGGGTATCGCGCACCTGTGGTCGAACGGGGACCTTGCATCCATACTCCTGTTCGGCGGATTTGCGTTGTGGTCCGGGTTTAAATTTGTCAGCCTCGGTATTCACAATGGCCCGGTTACCTCGACGCCTTCACAGCTCTGGGATGGCATCGCGGTAGTAATCGGGCTGGTGTTGTACGGACTCATTGCCATCTTTCATGGCGAACTATTCGGAGTGGGACTCAGCTTTGCGAGCTAAACTCAAAATTTTATTGTTGATCATTACAACAAGCTTTGTCAGCAATGCGCTGGTACAGGAATCTGCCTCATCACCATGGGACGGAGAATGGGTTGCCGAGGGCACACTGTTCCGCATCGGCGTCTCAGTGACTGACAACGAGATGGAAGTCGTACAGATTGAATCGCTGGGCCAGATCTGGACCAGCGAAGTCGGTCATGTTGCAGGCAATATCGCCACAGTGGAAATAGCCTATGCCGGGGCAACGGGAATCATCCAGGCAGAACTCATCGACGACAACACAGCAATTCTGTTCGCTGCCACTTGCGTACCTGAATTTATGGTGGTCTGTGCCTTGTCAAAGGATCGGCAGGCGATCTTCAAGAAGGTCAGTGACTAGCCCATCTCACTTGCCGAGCGCACAACTTTGCTGACAATGCCGTAGTCGATCGCTTCCTCGACAGTCATCCAGTAATCACGATCGGTATCTTTTGCGACACGCTCCAGGGACTGACCCGTCTCATCAGCAATCAGCTGATTGATACGCGCCCGCATTTTGACAATCTGCTCCGCCTGAATTGCAATGTCAGTCGCATCACCACGAGCGCCACCCAGAGGCTGGTGTACCAGAAAACGAGTGTTAGGCAGGCAATAGCGATTCTCTTTCTTTGCTGCGAGGAATATTGTTGTAGCAGCACTGGCAACCCAGCCGGTTCCGACGACCCTAACCTCAGGCGTGATGAACTTGATCATGTCATAGACCACATCGCCTGATTCCACATGTCCGCCAGGTGAGCTGATGTAGACGGTAATAGGATCGTTGTTTTCTGCCGCGAGGGCCAACAATTTCTCAGTCACACTCCTGGCCAACTTGTCATCAATATTGCCAAAGATGGTGATGGCCCGGGACTTGAACAACTTCTCATCCATGAAACCTGAACGTGAGCCATTCTTTGAGTCTTTCTTGTCGTCCTTTTCGTCGTCCTGATACATATGCACTGCGTCTATCCTCATTTCCAATTCATCTGGCCAGATTCGATGGCACTGGCCATCAATCACACCGAAAGTCCTACACGCCGCAATCGGCCTGTTGGGTCCTAATATAAGCGATCAGCATCCACAAATCGTTCTGCCCTTCCGGGAAGTTATTGCCAAAGCCAACCATGCGCGTTTCAGGAATACCGGTGGTTACGATACTAAAAATATCTTCGTTGCTACCGCCATGCTGCCACTGACAGTCAAACAGATCGACATCTTCACCCGGTTCCGGCTCATCACCATGACAGTAGTTCGCGCAACTGCCTTCAAACAGCAAGCGTCCACGTTCGATTGCTTCCGCATCCTGCAGATAGGAATCCAGCAGGCTCAATGTCTGCTCAGGTTCCTCGCTACTGCAAGCGAAGAGCAGCCCCGCCAATGCGCAGACCCGAACAATCGAAAATACTTCCAGCCTGGTGGTAGACATTGCTTCTCAAGGTCTCAATAAGGCGCTGCCCTGAGTGGAATCAAGAGGCTCTGGAGCCACTGCGAAAGCGCAGATTAAACACAAACCCGGGGGGTTTCAACACCATCAATCGTCAGCCAGAGTCGGCTGGCTGCACCGTTTCCTGTCCCAGTGGTTTAAAGGTTATCAGGAGCTGGGGCAGCAGAGTAAGGGACCCGGTCAATGCCACCAGCATGGCCAGGCTGGTCAACAAGCCAAACACTATAGTCGGAATAAAGTTGGACAAGGCCAGGATCGAGAATCCAGCCACGATTGTCATCGATGTGAAATACATGGCACGACCAATGCTGTTATGACAGAAGAACATTGTCTTGCGATAGTCACCAAAGCGAGGGAACTCACGCTTGAATCGGTGCATATAGTGGATGGTGTTGTCGACACCGATACCCACAGAGATCGCAGCGATGGTTATGGTCATAATGTCGAGGGGGATATTCAACCAACCCATGATGCCGAGTACGAACGCTGCCGCGATGGCATTGGGAATGATGCAGAGAATCGCGATCGACAGGGACCGGAACAGGGTAAGAAACATCAGCATGATCGCCAGCATTACCACACCGAGAGTCAGGATCTGCGACTGGAACAGACTCTGCAGCACATTGTTGTACATCACCAGGATGCCGGTGAGCTGCACCTGATCATCAGTGAAGCCAAACTCGGACTCAACACCCGCCTCGATTCGCCGCAGTAACTCATTACGATTCAGATCCGGCGCCGACTCGATCACCCTCACATTAAACCGGGCCTGATTCTCATCGATGGAAATGAATGGCGTGAGCACAGTTTGTTTCAGTGCTTCCGGAATCCGGTTGTACAGAATCGCCCAGAGAAAACCGTCAACCGCCTGGTTGCCGTTCAAAATCTCGGCAAGCTGAACGATAGCGCCAAAGGAAAGCACCTTGCCAGTTTGTGCGTCCTGGTCCAGGTATTCGTGGATCGCCTTGATCTGCTCCATCTTCGGCGCGGTGAACCAGTAGGCATCGTTGTCGCCACTGTCGCCGAAACCATCATCGAAGCCATCGTCGAACCCATCATCAAAGCCGTCATCGAAGCCATCTTCAAAACCAGCGTCGGCTTCGGGCAGACTGACAATGACATCGAAGGACAGCGTGCCGCCGAGCTTGTCATCGAATAGCTGCATGCCCTGATAGATTTCGGTGCTTTCGCGAAAGTAATCGATGAAGCTGTTCTCCACTCTAAGGCGAGAGAGGCCCATAACACTGAATGCGAGCACCAGGGCATAAATCACCAACACGTTGAAGCGTAACTTGTCGGTGATGGTTGCCAGGGCACCGGTAAGATTCAGTTTCAGATTGGAGGAGATATTCGAGTCATCTTTCCTGAGCAGACTCATGATGGCTGGAAAAACAGTGAAGGCGACGATCAGTGCCGTGGCTACACCCATCATCATCATCCAGCCAAAGGTGATGATTGGCAGTATGCCGCTTACCAGCAGCGACCCGAAAGCAACCGCAGTGGTCAGTGCCGTATAGAGACAGGGTCGATACATGCTGAGCACCGCGTGACGCAGCAACTTGTCATGGTCACTGTATTG
>CAYTLI010000003.1:0-38597 GCA_964438455.1 uncultured Pseudohongiella sp. | reverse complement strand
TTATATACCTTCAGAGACAGATAAAAATTCAGCTTGAGAAATTTAAAGCGATTGGCCCTCTTCCCAGACCCAGGATAAGCCGAGTCCGGCGAGGTAATTTTCGACCTCGATTACTTGCTGCTCGGCAATCGATTCCTGGGCCGCGCTGGCAACTATGATTGCCCATAGCCCCTGCTCAACAGTAGCACTGTCCGTGAGCTCTCCCTTCAGCTGGGTGATTAGCGCCTCGTGTTCGAAAAACGTGGCGCCATGGTGGCCGCTTCGTTCAATGATCTCAGGATAAGTGACGTCGCGGAAATCATAATCTTCATGGCCCTCCACTTCTACCTTGATCAGACCCTTCGATCCTTCGGTTTTAAAACTGGAACATTCTGTCGCTACCAGTCGACCGTTCTCGCCACCAACAATCATCTCCTCATACAATTCCTGGGCAAACATGTTGAGGGCGAAACTGGCCCGAATGCCATTCTCGTAGTTAATGACGACAAAGCCATGATCATGAATGTCTGATGCTCGCCCTTCATACTTGAAGTCCAGGAAATTAACTGCCTGCCCACCACTGGCGTACACAGAAACCGGGCGCGACTCAGCCATCAGATTGATGAGGTCGAAATAGTGGCAGCACTTTTCCACCAGCGTGCCACCAGAAAACTCGTTGAACTTGTTCCATTGCCTGACCTTGTCCAGGAATGGTGGTCGATATTCACTCATACTGATGGTCTTAACTTTGCCCAGCGCGCCCTGCGCTTTAACCGCCCTGAAGGCTTCCGTGTACTGGGACTTGTATCGGTATTGCATGCCCAGCTGTATAAAGCCTGGATACTCGCGGCTTAACAGAACCAGTCCGGCGGCATCCTGCAGCGTCGTGGCCATTGGCTTTTCCACGAAGAGTGGCAATCCACTGTTCGCCACCTGCTGGACAAGGTCAAAGTGAGTGAAGTTTGGCGTGCAAATCAAGACCGCGTCTGCTTCAGCCTCGGCCAATGCCGACTCCAGGTTTCGATAAACTGCTGGACATGCCGCATCATCAGGGAATAGTGCCAGGGCCGCGGCGATGCTGTCTTCGGATGTATCATAGATTCCCGCGATCTGTGCGGCGCCAAGCAAGCGGGTGACATTGATATGTTCGCGGCCAATCATGCCCGCGCCGACGAGCAGAAACCTGAACTGCGCTCCCTTACCCGGCAGATTCATCTCGCTGACGCGCGCCGACCTTTGCTCTGCGCTTTCGTCGTAGAATCTCACAGTTGTACACCCGTCGGTGTCGGCAGTCCGAGACTTCGCCCCGCCGTATACCACGCCCATACTCCAATATTGAGCAGGGCCAGGCCTGCCAGCATGGGATAGAACGCCACGCTGAGACCACCTACCAGTCCAATCGCCGAGAACAACAAGTAGAGCGCGATCACGCAGGACAATAAGCTGGTTGCGCAAGGCACAGCGAATCTCCAGGGAGTCATGTCGACCATCTTATGTTGGTGGATGATCCAGGAGTCCGTTCTTGGCCAGAAGTGCCCAATCGTCAACATCATGACAACTTCGATGAAAAACAGGATTGCATAGAGATGCAGGAAGTGAATCTGTAGCACATCATCGAGCACGAACTGAAACAGCCCATAGGCAACTATATGAAAGCCCACTACCAACTTGGGGCCCAGTGCCGGAACTCGTTTGGTAAACAATCCAACCAGCACGATAGCGATAACCGGAATATTGTAGAAGCCGGTAAAGATGCGAATGATCTGCCAGAGTCCTTCCGGAGCGTACTGCAATAGCGGCGCGACGGTGAAGGAGAACAAGGCAATGACCACACTGGCGCGCCTGGCGACCTTTACCATTTGCGCGTCACTGATTGTCTTCTTGCTCAATGGCGCCCAGACATCCAGGCAGAACAGGGTCGCTGCGCTGTTTAGCAGCGAGTTAAATGAGCTAAAGACGGCACCGAGTAATACCGCCAGGAAAAACCCGGTGGCCCACACAGGCAGCACATCCCGAATCAGGGTGGGATAAGCCAGATCGATTGATTCCAGGCCCTCGCCATAGAGATGATAGGCGATAACACCGGGAATCATCATGAAAAATGGGACCAGCACCTTGAAGAAGCCGGAAAACAGCACCCCCTTCTGCCCTTCCTTGAGATTGTGTGCTGCCAGTGTTCTCTGGATTACATACTGGTTGGTGCACCAGTAAAACAGGTTGGCGAATACCATGCCGGTAAACAGGGTTGCGAAGGGCGTCGGGTCTGAAGGCCCACCGATCGCATTGAGTTTCTCTGTGTTAGTGGTCGTAATAATTTTCAGGCCCGCACCAATGCTACCGTCACCCAATGCAGAAAGACCGAGCAAGGGAACCGCAATGCCAACAATCAACAGACCGATGCCGTTGATAGTATCTGACACAGCTACAGCCTTGAGGCCACCGAAGATGGCATACATGGCACCGATGCAGCCTACAGAAATAATTGTGATTAACAGGCCAGAGCTATAGCTGACATCAAGCAGGCCTGGCACATCGAACAGCTGCAGGACAGCGATCGAACCCGAATAGAGCACGCCGGGAATAGTCACCAGGCCGTATCCCACCATGAAGAGAATCACTGTCATGCGCCGCACGCTGTCATCGAAACGGTCGCAGAGAAACTGAGGTAAAGTGGTGAAGGCTCCAGCCAGGTATCTGGGCAGAAAGATGAACGCCATACAAACCGTGGCGACAGCGGCGGTTACTTCCCATGCCATGCTGGAAAGGTTAAAGCCGTAGGCACTGCCATTGAGCCCAATGAGTTGTTCTGCCGAGAGATTGGTGAGGAGCAGTGACCCGGCAATAAAAACCGCACTCAGACCCCGGCCAGCGAGAAAGTAACCATCCTGCGTACTCACCTCCCCGCGGGTTTTGCGCCAGGAAATGACGGCCACCAGTGCCATGAAAAAGACACAGCTAGCCAGCGTGAGCGGAAGATTAGAGGAACTCAATTCAAGCCTGCCTGCGAGCGCAACAGGTCTAGTTGCCGCGCTGGATTTCCAGCCAGGCTCGCATCATCTGACTGACCAGTTCTGGTTTTTCATGATGGGGCCAGTGGCTTACCCCGGGAATGGTCATCAGGGTCCAGTCCTGGGCCAGATGTTCCCAGGTGTTGTTAACCCCTTCAGCCAACAGTGCGGTATCGAGCAAACCATGAAACTGCAACACCGGAGCCTGCACCTCATCCAGCTCCAGGAATGCGCCGCTGGTATAGGGGTCGCGCGGGTAGTTAGCCCGATAATAGTTCATCATGGCATCGAAACTTGAGCGCGCAAATGCCTCAAAATACTTCGCGTACAATTGTTCATCACCCCTTGACAGTGAAGTAGCCAACCTCTCTGCAGAAAGGTTTTCATGGGATGTGGGTTGCTGAAAATTGCGCGCATACACGGAGTTCTCATGTTGCTGTTCGAACCTGGCCAGTTCCCGCACCAGATTTCGGGGATGCGGCAGGTTCATGATGATCAACTGCTCTGTCATCCCGGGCTCCATGGCAGCGAAACTCCAGGCGATGCCTCCACCCCAGTCATGCCCGACGATGATCGCGCTGTCCTCGCCCTGATCCCTTACTACGGCGGCAACGTCAGAAACCAATACAGAGAGTTCGTAGTTCTCAAGGCCAGCAGGCTGACCGCTGAGATTATACCCGCGCGTGTCCAGGGCAGCGACTGTATACTGGTCGGAAAGTGCTTCCATCTGATGGCGCCAGGTATACCAGTAATCGGGAAAACCATGGATCATTACCATCAATGGTCCTTCACCCATGGTGACATAGTGAATTTCAACACCATCATTATCAACATAGTGATGGCCAACCATGGCCTCAATGTCTTGCGCGAGGGTAAATGATGATGCGGCGAGCAGATACAGAAAGAACGCTACGCGCGTGATCAGGCGACTCATGAGAGATCCTCTAGTGAATGGTCTTTATAATTCCAGATTGGGAACTGAATAAGGAGAATTGGCATCGACCCACTGGCGCAGGGCGAAGACATTTCCATCAATGTCGTTGGCGTAGACCTGATAGTAGTCGCCCATTAGGACCGGTTCGCTGATGAACTCAACTCCCAGTTCTTTCATCCTTTCGTACTCAGCCTGAATATCGCCAACTTCGATTGAGTAGCTATATCCAAACTCAGTGACATCACGTTTACCGATGTATTCCTGCGTGACAGGCGTTCGATACTGCCAGAACTCAAGGGTTTTTGAGCGGGCGTTCATACGGAACCAGGTTGCCAGCAGAGAGAGGCCATCCTCGTCGGCGATTTCGATCATCCGAGGATGTTCCACATAGTCGCCTTTACGATATGGAGCGAATGCCATGACCTTCTCGTACCAGCGCGTCAGCCGCCCAATATCATGTGTCACCAGTGCAACCTGTGTCATCCACATGGTATGGCCTTGTTCAAGCCAGCGCACCTTGGCCTCGACCTCGGCGAGAGGACCAGCATCCAGTTGTTCGAGCTCAAACATGTTGCCCTCGGGATCGTAGGCGTAGGCATAGGTGACACCGTATCCGCCCAGGTCAACGGGCCTGTCGCCGCGGGACAGCATGTCCGCTCCGCGCTCAACAAAAATGTCGTACCCGGAATTGCTGGATGATGACTGAAAACAGGTATGGGTCATGCCGGGGCCGTAGACAGGCATCTTGCGCTCAGGCTTGTTGGCATTGTGGGCAAACTCGATAAACTCGAGAAGCATGTTGGGGCCTTCCAGTACGGCGATCTCATAGCGCACATCGCTGGTCCCGAATAACTTTTCAGCGGCGGGATTGTTGGCAACCGATTCCCGGTGAATGAGATTGTATCCAGTCGCGTCCTGATAGAAGGACAGCGTCGCATCCAGGTCTTTCACCGAGAGGCCGATGTGATTTACGCCAAGCAATGTGGTGGGCGAATCGTAGATGGTGGCATTGGGATCTATCTGGATATCTTCCACAGATGCGACCGCTTGCGCAGTGACCAGAAGCGCGCAAACACTCAGGCAATAGCGCATATATTCGGATGCGGTCGTACCCATAGCCGGAACTCCTTCTTTTCGTTTTTTGCCGGGCTCTTGGCCAGTGATACTAGCATAGAAAATATGATACAAAAGGTGCTCGCCACGGCAACGACAATCAAAGAAGGAGAGTTCGATGGATCTGGGGTTAGCAGGCAAGAAAGCCATAGTTACCGGCGGTAGCAGGGGAATTGGCATGGCAATTGTGGATACCTTGCTCAAGGAGGGCGCCGCGGTCGCAACCTGCGCCCGGGGTAAGGAGGCACTGAGTACCAGGCTCGAACAATGGCGTGGCGAAGGCCACAACGTCCATGGTGAAGCCCTGGATGTTACCGATGCTGAAGCCTTTGAGTCCTGGCTGGAGAGATCGGTCGAGGCGCTCGGTGGTTGCGACATATTTGTCAGCAACGTGTTCACACTGTTGAGCAAGAAAGGTCTGGATCGCTGGCAGGAAGCGGTAGATATCAACTTGCTGCAACATATTCGTGCCACAGAGAAAGTCGTGCCTCATATGCCTAAAGGTGGCGACGGCTCAATTGTGTATATCGCGTCGATTGCTTCCATTATGAATTCCAATCCTACCGAAACAGAATACGGCGCAACCAAGGCCGCATTGATCTCCTATGCTTCGCAACTTGCAACCAAATTGGGGCCAGACAATATTCGCGTGAACTGCGTTTCACCCGGGCCGATCTACCATGAAGGTGGATTCTGGCAAATGGTGGAGCAGCAGAACCCTGATATGTTTAAACGAGCGCAGTCATTGTCGGTATTCAATCGGCTGGGGACGGCACAGGAAGTTGCCAACGCTGTTGCCTTTCTCGCCAGCCCGGCCGCTTCCAATATTACGGCAGCAAATCTGCGTATTGATGGTGCAATCATCAAGACAGTGAATTTTTGACAGACGATCAACAGGACAAGGTTATGGGCAAGCGGTCAACAAAGTTTTTATCATTGAGCATCGTATCTCTGCTGTCGACAGTCGCTCTTGCCCAGCAAAACAATAGCGATCAGGCTTTCCAGGAAGGAGAAGCACTCTACCAGGTGCTCTGCGCAGAGTGTCATGAGGGCGCATTGCTGGAAGCTCCACGACGAGCTGCATTCGAGCTCTATACGCCACAACGTATTGTGACCGCGCTCGAATCGGGTTCCATGGCAACTGCCGGGCTGCCATTGTCACGCTCGCAGATGCGTAATGTTGCTTACTACCTCAGTGGCGAGCAGTACGACGAATCTCGAACTGTCACTGCCAACTTCGAGTGCCAGACCAATCTGAACTCTGGCACGTCCTTGAGCGAGGCCGTGGCCTGGAATGGTTGGGGAGCTGATCCTGGCAATACGCGACACCAAACCGACGACACCGGAATAAATAGAAATAATGTTGCACAGCTGCAACTGAAATGGGCATTCGCGTACCCCGATGCAACCCGGGCAAGATCGCAACCGGTGGTCACTCCCGAGGTGACTTTCATCGGAAGCGCGGAAGGCAATGTCTACGCGCTGGACAACAGCAACGGCTGTCCCTGGTGGACTTTCAGTGCCGATGCGGAAGTGCGTGGCGCAATCTTTGTAGATACCGACGAGCAGGGCGTACCTGAGACGCTGCTGTTTGGAGATTTCGGCGCCGTCGCTTACGCGGTAAATGCCCAGACAGGCGAACTGATCTGGAAGACCGAGGTACACGAACATCCCCAGGCAACAATAACAGGTTCGGTAACAGCCCATGGGGACACCCTGATCGTTCCCGTGTCTTCCACAGAAATTATCCTGGCTTCGCGGACCGATTATTCCTGTTGTTCTTTCCGCGGTGCGCTGGTCGCACTCAGCGTTAGTACCGGAGAGGTTCTATGGCGCACTTACACCACGGACGAACCGCGTCCAACTATCGTGACTACCGCTGGCACGCAACAATACGGTCCATCCGGGGCGCCCATCTGGTCTCGCCCTACCATCGATGCCGAGCGCAACCTGGTCTACGCAGGCACCGGTGAAAACTATTCCTCGCCAGCAAATGACTACAGCGATGCGGTGCTGGCTCTGGATCTGGATAGCGGAGAAATAATCTGGTCAACACAACTAACCGCAAACGATGCGTGGAACGGTGCCTGCTCGCGTCGCGCACCGAACTGTCCAGAAGAAGACGGGCCCGACTATGACATCGGTGCGTCACCGATATTAACCAGAGACAGGAATGGAAGAGACTTAATACTGGTAGGTCAAAAATCGGGGATGGTCTATGCACTGGATGCGGCAAACAATGGAGAGATTGTCTGGAAGCAACGCGCAGGTAGTGGCGGCACCATGGGCGGCATCCACTACGGGATGAGCACAGATGGGGATAAAGTATTTGTCGGTGTCTCCGACCTTCCAACCAACAATCCCTACAACGTGGGCGAACCTCATCCCGGCATTCACGCACTCGATGCAGCAACCGGGGAAGTTCTGTGGCGCAATGACCTGCCTGATCGATGCGAGGAAAGTCGATTCCTTTGCTGGCGAGGAATTTCTGCAGCAGTAAGCAGTACCGCTGATGTCGTATTCGCCGGCGGGCTTGATGGCATCCTGCGTGCTTTTGACGCAAGCACTGGAGAGATTCTCTGGGAAACCAGCACAAATCAGAGTTTTGGAATCCGCAATGGTATTCCGGCCCGAGGTGGCGCAATAGAATCAGACGGCCCGGTCATTGTTGGCGGCCACGTCTACATTACATCCGGATACGAAAAATGGAATGAGACCCCGGGCAATGTATTGCTGGTGTACTCAATAAATGGTGAATGACTCACGGGCGCAACCTGCCAGACAGCTATTTGTCTGTGGCCCGTAATATGCCAAACTGCATCTCCTGATCGAACAAATGAAAACAATAAGAGGTGAGATCATGCACAAGAATCTATTCCGACTACTTGCGCTTTCCAGCGCCATCGCAATGTCAGGCACCAGCCTGGCCCAGTCCGGCAACATCATTACCGGCGAAGGCTTTCCCAATCCGAATCCTGTGGTAACCAACAACTGGGGCGAACTCCCGGCCGGTCGTTCCTGGGGATCCACCGCTGGAATCGATATCGATCCAACCGATGGGCACGTAGTAGCCTATGAGCGTTGTGGATCAGGATCCGCCGGTGGCCCTGGCGTAAACTGCGATAGTAATCAGGTCGCGCCAATCCTCAAATACGACCGCCACACTGGCGAGATGCTGGCCAACTTCGGCGCCGGCGTGATGGTGACTCCTCATGGCATCCATGTTGATGATGAAGGAAATGTCTGGGTCGCGGATTTTGCTGCCAACGATGCGGGCACCAAAGGTCACCAGGTACACAAATTCAGTCCAGATGGTGAGTTACTAATGAGTCTCGGCACTGCAGGGCAGCCCGGTAATGACCGCACTCATTTCAATCAGCCCAATGATGTGATCGTTGGACCTGACGGCAGCATCTATGTGGCCGACGGACACAGCGGACAAAATATGCTGACTGAACAGGCGCTGGCCGAAGGGCGCGCAAACGGCCAGACAGCTCGCATCGTCAAGTTCGCAGCAGACGGCACCTATATAAAGGAATGGGGACAGCTTGGCACCCAGCACGGTGACTTTCGCACTCCCCATGCACTGGAGTTTGATTCACAAGGTCGGCTCTGGGTTGCCGATCGTGGCAATCATCGCCTGGAGCTCTTCGATCAAGACGGAAACTATCTCGAGTCGCGTTACACCTATGGCCGCATCAGTGGATTGTTCATCACTGACGATGACATGGTCTACGCCATAGATTCAGAATCGGGACCAACACGTCATACACAGTGGCACTGTGGTGTACGCATCGGGCCACTGAATGAAGATCGTATCGTTGGATTTATTCCTGGTTACCAGACCGAGAGTCGTGGTGAGCAGGGCACTGCAGGTGAAGGTGTTGCGGTGGATGCAGATGGCAATGTGTTTGCAGCAGAAGGGCCGGCGTCATTACCACTTGCCGGCAGTTCGTTTACCAAGTACACCGCACGCTGATCCATCAAGGACAGACCACGTGGTTATATAGATCGTGGTCTGTCCTCTCTGATTCTCTCGTAAACTTAGTCGATAATCGATTGCGTCACCACATTGGTATAACGCTGGCGTATGTTGAGTGGTGCATGACCTGGTAGCTGAATGAACATCAACCCTACCAGTTCTTCTTCCGGGTCGGCCCAGTACAATGTGCCATAGGCACCACCCCAGCCGTAGCTTCCTTTGGACATAAAATCAAAAGACTTGGTTGGATCTTCCAACACACCGTAACCCAGCCCAAAGCCATAACCGGCACCACGCACGTACACAAACTTGTCGTCGGTGTGATTCTCGGTCATCAGCTCCACTGTCTTGGTGCTCAGAAGCCGCACGCCATTAAGTTCACCACCGTTGAGAATCATCTGCGCATACTGAAAGTAGTCGGAAGACGTGCCGTTTAAACCCGCTACACCGGCAAAATAGTTTCGTGCAGGCGCAACTTCCGGGCCTCGCATTAACTCTGATGGCCCACCTTCTACAGGACGGTAAACCGCGGCGACGCGATTCACTTTTTCTGCCGGCACATAGTAGTGCGTGTCTTGCATACCCAAAGGCTCGAAGATGCGTTCACGGAGAAATTCGTCGATGGTCTGGCCAGAGATCTTCTCTACCAGCACCGCAACATAATCTGTTGATGAGCCATACTGCCACTCATCACCCGGATGAAATGCACCGGGGATCATAGCAGCACGAGCTACACGCTCACCGAGAGTGTCGAAGCCTTCACCATAGTTGGTGACCCAGTTGATTTCCTCTTCTGACAAACCTTTGTCCTGGGGATTGAGAGTCAGCCCAGATGTATGGGTCAGCACATGACGAAAAGTTACCGGTCTTGCTTCGGGCACTTCGCTGCTGCGCGCACCGTCGTTAACCAGCACTTTGTGATCCTTGTATTCGGGTATCCAGTCCGAGATTGGATCATCGAGACGAAAGTGGCCTTCCTCGAACAACATCATCAAGGCAGTTGAGACGATGGGCTTGGTCATGGACATCAGGGTAAAAATTGTGTCGGTAGTCATGGGAATGTTTTCTTCCCGGTATTTCCAGCCTACTGCGGAGTGATGCACTACTTTCCCTTTACGTGCGACCAGGGAAACCGCGCCAGCGATCTGCCCCTTGTCGACGAATCTTTGAAAGTAGTCATCGATACGCTGCAATCGTTCACTGGAGACGCCTACCGATTCCGGCTTCGCCATGGGAAGATCGGCTGATGAAACTTGCGCTGCCAGTAACATGGCGAGTGCAACGCAAATTGCGCCAGTTTTACTGAATAGGTTTTTATTTTTCATTTTCTACTCCTTTTTACAAAGGGTCTTTCTATAAAGACTATTAAGTTCTATCGATTAAGAATTCGTCTATTGGGTTCTATCAATCAGCGACCTGCTGTTCGAGTCGCAACTGTGCTGCCCTGGCGCAATTTTGCATGACCTGAAAATATCTCTGCACAGCCTCAGTTCCCACTTCATAAGGGTGGGGCCCGTCTCCCCTGCCGGCTATCATGCGATTACGATTCACCGCATTATCAAAAACGGAATGATTCGATAGCAGTACAGAGGCATTCACGGCCGCAGCCTCTGCCTCAATATGACGCTGGGAATCGATGTAGGTCTGGAAATTCTGAATACCGGGGTCGGGAGTGCTATTGACGAAGTTGAACGCCGTGCCTCCCGAATAGGCCACCTGCAATGGACGGCCATTGTCGTAAACGGTAAAGGTGTAGGAAAGAGTCCCCGGAGTATGCCCCGGCGTCTCCCATAGATTGAGTGTTGTATCTCCCAGGGTCAGACCCATACCATCATAAGCCACTATGCCTCTGCCATTTTGCCTCGTTGGCGCCATGGTTGCGTAGCGGTTCGGGTAGGTTTCCACCAACCCCCAGTCCGCCTCGCCCATGACCACCTGAGCATTGAATCTCTCCTGCAGAATTTGAGCACCACCGATATGATCACCATGGGCGTGAGAGATAACCACGTAGCGAATGTCTTCCGGATCTAACCCTAGTTTTTCCAGGCCACCAATAATCAGTTCGCGGGAGTTATAGGGAAAGATCGTATCGATAATGATGATGCCTTCGCTGGTAGTGAGGGCCCAGGATGAGTGCACCATGCCACCTACGAAATAGAGATTGTCGAATACCTTTGCCGGTTCCGCATACCATTGTTCCCGCGGCGGAATGAGCGAAGGGTCGGCCACATAGCGTGGCAGATTGTTGCTGGTGTTTACACCACGGCTCGCAGGCAGCAGGCAGGTGGTGTTCAGGGTGCCGAGCCAGTCCGAGCCAGCAGCTCGCTTGGCAGCACGAATAGCATCCTCAATCTCCGCGTCGAAATCCCGGGACGATTGCGCAATTGCGACATTGCAAACCAGGCTGGTGAGTACTGCGAGAATTGTTAAAAGAGATTGCCGTGTTTTTGTTTTCATCTTGATCTCCTTGCTCGCGGTTAACGCCCGAGCACATCCAATACCAGGCGCGCCATCTCTTCATGCCCTTCGGCAGTCGGGTGATAACGGATGCCGGAGCTGGCGATGGTCTGGCCGTTTACCCAGCGCGCTGAGGCTGAAGCCTCACAAGGGCCGTGCCCCGCGGCGCCCACATAGGCGTCTGCGATCAGGGCCTTGCCACTGGAGGTAGACGCAACAAAGGCATTCTCCAGCTTCTCGCCCATATCTGCCAGATAGCGTGTATCTGCCGGGCTGAGTTCAAGCTCACTGCAGTTGACCGCGTCTTCCGGAAACACACGTGGATAGGCGACGAGGACAATTGTTGCTTCTGGTGCCTTTGCTTTGATGGCATCGAACATGCCTTCCAGTTTGGAAGGAAGCTGCGCTATTGCTGCATTGATGGCTGCCTGATCGAGATTCGCCGTGCAACGATCAGACGCCGGCGCGCCAGAGCAGGCAAATGTAGAGGCTGTATAGCGAATGTCATTGCCGCCGATGGTGACCGTCACCAGCTTGGTGTCGCTGGTCACTGCATCAATCTGCAAGGGATTGTCGCCCTGGGGAACGGTGAGGATGTTATCGATTGTGGCACCGTTACAACTGGCAACAGTGAGATCGAGATCCAGTGCCTCGGCAACGATATGGGCGTAATTGCTATCGGAACGTCCGCAACCGCCTAATTGATTATCGATGCCCGGCCCGGCGGCAAAGGAACTGCCGAGGCCAGCATACTTGTCGCCAGCGGACAGCGAGACAGTTTGTGCTGATGCTGCGGTCGTCGCAATTAGCGCTGCGACAAACGTATTGATCAGAGTTAAAGTGGAAAATGTCTTTCTCATAGGACTCTCCCTAACGAGTGAGAAAAGTGGCGCTGTTGTTTTATTGGCTATACTCGCGCCCGAATTCATTACCGAAAAAATCACCGGCGTTCCATCTCGGCCTTTCGTCTGCATTGGCAACATCCATGCCGATGATGAAATTTACCTGTGCAAACCGTGCTCCAGCCTCGTAGTCGATCTCCAGATCGATCGAGTCAGTCACCTGGTGATAGTGGTTCTGGAAAAAGTCTCCCCAGATTGCCTCGCCGTCCCGCTCCGGATCATCGGAACCATAACCAGTAGCCAACATGACCGCGGGGATGCCTTGTTGCACGAAGCGGTAATGATCGCTGCGCACAAAGATCGCTTCTGCGGGCATGGGATCATCCATCAGGCTGAGACCCATGGATTGCAGTGCGCGTTGCAGGTTCTCGCGCAAGGTTGAGTGCTGGGCCCCGAAGGCGATGACGTTATTAAAAGGATAAAGCAGCAGCGGCATGTCCAGATTGATATTGGCAACGATACTCTGCACAGGAACCGTTGGGTTCTCGGCAAAGAACTGTGAACCCAGCAAACCCTTCTCTTCCGCCGTCACGATTACAAACATGATGGAACGGCGCGGTCGCTCCTCCAGTGACATAAGTAAGCGTGCATTCTCCAGCAAGGCAGCAACACCAGCTGCGTTGTCCAGCGCACCGTTGTGAATCACATCATCATCTTCACCTTCAGCCGGACCCACATGATCAAGATGCGCGGTGAAGGTGACATATTGATTCTTCAGCACCGGATCACTGCCTTCAATAACACCAACGATGTTTGGCGAGGTAATCACCTCATGGCGACTGCCGGCTTCTATGGTTGCTGAAAGCGGCAGCTCAAAACCTTCGGGTGATTCGCCACGTTCTATGGTGGCAAACACGTCATCGAGGGATCGCCCTGCCATCTCAAATAGTTTCGCACCCGCATCAAGGCTGAGTGAAGCCCCGCCTTTGTAAGAGGAAACATCATCGCCAACTGTGCCATCGCGATTGAGCGCAATGACAGAAGGCTGATGCAAGTTTCGACTTAAAGTTGCATAGGGTCGCAGCGTTTCACGCAGTGGCGTCCAAAGCGTGATCATGCCAACCGCACCGCGGCTGATTGCCGCTTCGCGCTTCTCGGCACCGCTACTAAAGTGTGCGCCTTCCTCGCTAGGAAAAGATTCCGGCTGGCCACTCAGGGTAACGACGATTTTTCCTTCTACATCTAGGCCGGCATAATCATGGTGGTTGAGCCAGTCAGCTTCGATGCCATAACCAACAAAGACCAGCTCCGCGGTGACCGAAGAGCTTGTAGATGCCATGGGAGTACCGGAGATGAATTCTTCTGCGAAGGTGAAGACTTCATTGCCATCGGGCCCGTGCACAATAAAAGAAGCAGCATCCAGATCCCGATAGGCACGCCGAAAGCTGATGTCCTGGAAATAACTGCCACCGTTGCCAGCTGCTTGCACGCCGATCTGGGCAAACTGGGAAGCTACATAGCGAGCGGCGATATCAAACCCCGGAGTGCCGGTGTCCCGCCCGCCCAGCAGATCATCGGCGAGGAACTTGATATGGGCTTCAACCCGGGCAGCATCGGCCTGGGGCAGCGCTGGTTGCGCAACTGCCGAATGGGTCAGTAACAGGGACGCAAGCAGCGCAATAAAAGGGGTTTTTGGGGTTCGAATCACGAAAGCGCTCCTGGTCTGGGGGCGTTGAAAATTGGGGGTCGGAACTAAATACAGTAGCGTATTCTTACTCCGACCCCCTCATTATTCAATAGCAGTTGATCATCCAGAATCCCGGTTACAAGCATTGTTAGTCCCCTCGTCTCGCGGTAGGCTATCCCACACTGTTTCTCATTTCAGGAGCAACTTGCATGGACCGACGCAAATTCATGAACAACGCGGCAGCCGTGGCTGCAGCCACCTTCACCGCTGACATGACACTGAGCCAGCGGGCCGAGGCTTTCGAGGGCGTGATGATCGACAGCCTGCCCTACCATGTCGGCAAACCGGTGCTTTGTGAGCCCGATCGGGAAAGATCCATGGAACCTCCTGGCAGCCGGGTCCAGCCGGGTGGTGTGCCTACAGCGAAGCTGGTTGCAGGCATGGATGACCCTCGCCTGCCGCCTATGCCGAAGAATCCAACCTTGCTGGATTTCTATCGCTATCGCATCCCGAACCCTTCGCACCTGCTGCAAAGCGCGAACATTGCCATGAAGAACGGCATGGATGAGAAGGTAGTACTTGCGTGCTTGCTGCACGACATCTCTGTCGAGGGATTCATTCGCACCGATCATGGTTTCTGGGGTGCGCAGTTAATCGGCCCCTATGTCGATGAAGAAATCGCCTGGGCGATTCAGAAACACCAGGCGCTGAGATTCTTTGCCGATGAGTCGGTGGGATACGAATATCCGCAAGCCTACAGAGAGTGGTTTGGTTATGACTACCAGGTCGAGCCCTGGGTACAGGCCGAGTACGACGAGGCTAAGAATCACCGCTGGTACATGACTTCTCGATTAATCACTCTTAATGATCTGTACTCTTTTGATCCGGATGTGACGGATATCGAGATCGACCAGTTCGAAGATATTGTTGGCAGAAATTTCAAGCAGCCAAAAGAAGGTCTGGGCTTTGATGGATCACCAGTGGCGCACATGTGGCGCACGATGATCTGGCCCCACAGCTGGTTGTAATTGGTAATTGGGGTCGGAGACATTTATTAAAATGTCTCCGACCCCATATTATCTAAAACGGTAACTCGTAGCTTGAATTGAAGCGCAAGTCTCTGACTGTGTTGTAGCTGTACTCCAATGAGTTGATGCCATCGCTGGGATTGTCGTGCTCGATGAAGTAATGCTTGAAACCTCCCTTGCTTGCATAAGTGAATATCTCCGCGAAATCGATCACCCCCCTGCCCACATCTACCATCTCTCCGGTATACGAGCTGTCTTTCACATGTAGCATGGGGTAGCGGCCTGGATACTTGAGGAAGAAAAATTTCGGGTCGTAGCCAGCACGGTCTGCCCAATACAGATCCATCTCGAACACTACCAGATCAGGATCAGTCTCGGAGGTGAGGATGTCGTAGCCGATCCGCCCCTCTTCCTGAACATCGAACTCGAAGTCGTGGTTGTGATAGCCCAGAGTAAGGCCGGCCTCTCGAATTTTTTCACCGGCAATATTCAACGTCTCCGCGTGGCGTCGGTAATCATCGAGAGTTCTTTCGTTTGCTGGAACTATGGGCACCACGATGTATTGCTGGCCAATGGTGGCCGCGATCTCAATTTCCCGATCTAAGTCTTCACGGATAGCATTGAGTTGTATGTGTGCCGCCGGCGAGGTCAGGCCAAAACCATCGAGGATGTTGCGCACTTGTGCCGGGGATTTGCCGTGATAGCCGGCGAATTCCATTTCCCTAAAGCCTATTGCGGCCAGTTGCTCCAGGGTACCTTCGAAGTCGTCAGCCATTTCCTGACGCAGGGAGTAGAGCTGGATGCCGATGGTTTCGACGCGGCGAAGCTGTGCCACGGCGGTACCCAGGGGGCTGGCTGCAATTGCCGCAGAAACCGCAGCTTTCTTGAGAAAATCGCGGCGCGACTGCCGGGGAGATTGAAATCTTTTATACATACCTATTTATCCACGCTTGGCTCACTGCAAGTCGATGCACATTAAATCTTCTGACACTATAACCGGACCTTCGTAGTTCTGCTCGATTATACCCACATTGGTTTGTAACTGCGCCGGGTCGGACGTGGAGATATGACTCACAACGACCTGGCCCACATTGGCTGACTCTGCCATCTGCCCCCACACGGTTGGCGTAGCATGCAGTGCGGCCATCACACCACTGGCGCCTTCATTGGCAGCCATGTGAATGACCAGTGTATCTACGCCGCGAATGAAATCGATAAAGGCCGGGTTGGAACCATTCTGGTCACTGGTAAAACCGATACTGGTACCACCCACTTCTATACGGTAGCCAAGAGTTGGCACATTGCCGTGGGGCACTCCCATGCTGGTTACAGTGATACCGTCCTGTCGCCACACCTGGTTAGTTGCCACGGTGTCCAGTTCGATGAGATTGATGTCCACCCTGCCCTGAAAGATCTCGTAGACACCCTGCTCGCCAAACATCAATTCAGTGAAACGGGAAATGGAAGGAAATACGCCGCCGCCTATCGGACCTGCCAGATCAAAGCTGCCACCGGCGGGCCAGAGAATGGCAGGCAGTTCTACTGAGTGATCTGGATGCAGGTGACTCAATGCAACCAGGTCAATCTGGTCCATCAGGGCGCCAGACTGGTGAAAGTTGTTCTTGCTGCCACTGCCCGCATCAACCAGCACCTTGCTCTCACCATTCACCCACAAGATGTAAGCGGAAGAGGCGCGCCCCATGGAATCACCCGGCCCACCCGAACCCAGCACCTGCAACTGCACACCACTGGCACTGCAGGCCGCGTAGGTAGTGGCGGCAATCATGGAGCACAGGATTCCAGCGAACAGTTTGTACAGGGATCTAGCTTCTACTAAATGAACCATCAATTCGCCTGATAAAAAGTGGTGAGCCGGAAAGTATAGGAATAAAAGGGGTCAGAGTAAAAATACAGTACTGTATTTTTACTCTGACCCCATTTATTTCATCAGCGCGTCTGCGGGACTGCGTCCAGCAACATGGGCAGCATCTCGTTCAGGGCTGCACCGCCAGCAGAAGCACCAGTGTATTTGCCGATGCGTACGATCACCAGGTCATGGCTCGGAATGATCGTCGTAGACTGGCCGCCTGCTCCGCGCATGGAAAAGGAAGGTGGTAAGCCATCGTCACCCACTTCATTGTCAACCCAGAAGAAGGCACCGCCATAGACCGGCCGACCATCACTCTCCCAGGCGGGCGCCGTGGTGCTGGCATACTCCACATAACCCTCGGGTAATAATCTTTCCCCGTTCCAGACACCATCGCGCAGGTAGAGATTGCCGAGCCGCGCCCAATCCCTCGCGGACATGAAGGCCAGGCCCTGGCCGAGGAAATTACCGTGGGGGTCGGTCTCGATCAGCGCATTGCGAATGCCCAGCTTGTCGAACAGGGCTCGTTGCGGAAAGCTGTGATAGTCCTCACCCCGACCTTCCACCGCCAGGCGCACCAGGTAGCTGGCCAGAACCGGGTCGGTGTTGCGATAGCGGCCAACTGTATTCGGTGGATATTCCACCGGGCGCGTTGCCGCATACTCATAGGAATCAACGCCACCGGTATAGAGATAGAAGTGATCAGCATAGGTACTCGTATCAAAGTCTGGGTCGGAGGGGGCATTGATCATAATTCCACTGGACATGCGCATGATGTCGCCAATGCGAATGTCCTGGCGTGGATCATTGGGATCTTCCTGCCATTCGGGTATCGGTGCGTTCTGCCATAGCTCGTACGCGCCCTGCTGAATCAACACACCCATCAGGGTACCGGTTAAACTCTTGGTCATGGACCAGCTTTCCAGTGGCGTATGAATATCCACTTCATCGCTGTAGCGTTCGCCTAACACTCGTCCCTGGTAGGTAACCGCCAGTCCAAGGGTGCGAGCCTCGTCTGGGCCAAAGCCGATATCGAGTGCACGTTGTACCCGTTCGATATCGAGACCACCTGGCCAGGGATCTTCAGACACCACATCGCCCATTGGCCATGGCGTGTTATGTGCCGGAGGCAGATTGGTTTCGACAACAGACGGTGTGAACGAAATTCCCTCTTCATTCAAGGGATGGGTCACGCAACCCTGGTTGGCATAACGCCGCGCCGTTCTCGTTACACCGTCGGGCAGCAGCAGGGAAACTTCCTGACGCACCCGGTCAACCTCGATATCAACAACATGCTGACGTTGATCGAAAGGAGATATGAAGCCACCCACATTGGCGGCCGCATCTTCCGGATCCAGGCCGGTGACAAAGACTGCAGAGCAGAGAATCTTGGCAAAGCCAGCCGTGTAATGATGCAAGGCTTCACCCGGTGGGGGCACGTAGTCGTTGCCCAGGCGGAAATAGTCGGCACGAGCATTGATCTGGTCTGTGGTTCCGTCGCTGGCTGGGGCTTCGGCAGCTGCACTCGATAGCGAGTATCCGAGTACTGCAATTCCAACTAACAGGTTTGGCAGATAGAAGAATTTTGCTTTCATTGTGTAGCTCCTTCGATTAACAAGTTACTACCTAGATATGGTGACAACGGTGCTTCGGTATTTCTTAGGGCAGGTCCCCGAACCAGTTATGCACCATGATGACTTCGCCGCCATCGAGCCATGAGACAGCGAACCAGGCTGCTGCGACGCGGAAGACTTTTCTTCTCTTGAGCTCTTCCTGAATGTTCATATCAAGGTCCTACTAAATCACCGCATTTCAATTAATCGGTGAGGCGCGTTTTAGTTCTTCAAACCAGTTTTCAATCATAACGAAGGTGGAGAAGTCCTGTTCTTGCAGTTGCTCGTTTTCAAGTTCACCGGAAGTATGGATGATGTTCTGTCCGTCTGCGGACACCGCATAGCTGGGTGGATCTCCAGAGTTGAAGTAGATTGGATATAGAGGTTCTGGTGGTGAATAGTTGAACACTTCGCCCCGACTTCTCTCGACATCAACTACCGTACGCATCAGCATCCCCTCTTGAGCAAGGAAAAAGAGCGCATCTCCAGTCAAACTCCACACTGGCTCAGAACCCCAACCATTACTGATTAACCACCTGCCTCCCGACACATTCGGATAAGGCTGGACATAGATTTCAGGGCTGCCTGTTTCGTTACCCGTGTACGCCACCCAGCGTCCATCAGGTGAAATTCGTGCGGCGAACTCATTAAACGGACTATCTATCAGTGGAGCATCTACCCAGACTCCATCCCGGTATGTCAGGCTGTTAATTGCCGTACCACCTGTAGGCCCCTCAATAAAAAGCACAGTTCCATCTGGGGAAATGGCTTCCGCCTCGGCGTTTCCCGCATAAATTCGTTCTGCAGTACCGGTGCCGTCCGCATTGATCCGCCAGAGCTCACCACGATCACCAGAAGAAGCCTGGTATACCAGCGATTGTGAGTCGGGACTCCATACGCCGCGAGACGCGCCTCCGGTTAGCGTGCGCCGGCCCATATTGTTGCGCACAAGATCGTACACCCAGAGATCGGTTCCTCCGGCTTCGTCATAGACTGTGAGTACAACTTTCTCGCCATCAGGTGATACACGCGGGTGCCGCATGTTCCTGCGCTGGCCCGGTAGTGCAGTTACATTGCCTTCAAGATCACTAATGAGTAACTGCCTTAACAATGGTGTATTTTCGCTTCCTTGCAGATAAACCATCCTGCCTGCCTCTGAAACCGCATAGGCAGCAAATCGATTGGTAGGATTTGAATCGACATCCTGTAGCACGATGGACTCGGGTCCGGTGAATTCCAGTCTGTCAGTATCGAATGGTGCGGCTAGTAAAGTGCTGGATCTCACATAGATCAGGTGACCAGTTTGCAGGTACCTGGCAGCAAAAGCATTCTGGGTTAGCATTTTTTCTTCCATGGTGCCTAATGAGATGGCTCTTACATCAGGTTCTGAATCCCCACCCGTATATAGAATGACTTCACTATCAGGTATTCGCTGGACATAACCACCAAGCGTTCTATCACTAAAATCTCCGTAAGTTTCCAGTATCTCCCCAGTGATAGACATACGCACCAACATGCCTTCAAAGTTTCTCATAATCAATGAGTCGTCGGAGTACCAGCCAACACCAAAGTTGTATTCCGCAATGAAGTGCGTAACACCTGTGTCAAAGTCTATTACTTCTATTAGAGCTGGAGTTGTGGCCAGTAATTTTCGCCCATCCGGAGAGACCCACGACCTTCTCTGCCCACCAAGCCGCTCTATATCGCCTGTCCTGAGGCTGAGCGAACGGAGACCATTTTGTTGATCATTGGCGAAAACATTAAAAAATACCGTTGATCCATCTGGGCTAATATCAAGAAACGTACGCATACCAGCGCTGGCTCGAAGCAATGGGTCGTCAATGAATATTGAAGAACGGGCGATCGTCGGTGACCCGATAGCTCCGCTGGCTGTACTACCATTGTTCAGGTCGATGAATCGATCACCAAATTCAATGCCCGCCATCACCAGCACGACAACCAGAATCACATAGTTTATGGGTTGCGCCGACGTCACCGCTCTGCCGGGTGATGCGTGCACCTGGTGGTCGGGTTTCAATCCCTCGGGCGTGCGCTCATATGCCCAGGCTGCAATGAGTACCGGGAAGAATCCCAGGATCAGCAATACGGTAATGAATGTGATGGTCCAGTCGGGAAGTTGCAGGGCGGGAAACAGGGTATCGGCGACCTGGATGATGACCCAGGACACCACGGCGTAGACCGCCGCGACGCGGAAGACTTTTCTTCTTTTTAGTTCTTCGAGAAGACTACCCATTCTTGGCACCTTTGCCCGGCGTGGGTACTGCTACCGAGCGGCTTTTTATTGTGCTCGAATCTACCACATCACCGGGTTTTCAGCACCTTTGGGGAGGGGGGTCAGGTGTGCTTAGCGCTGCCGGTAAAAGGACACATCGGCCGCGCCAGCGAGGCATGGATTAGATCGACCGACACGGTGAGGGTAGCAACTCAGGTTCCAGGCCATCACTGTTAGCGTCGTCTACAATACACTCCCATGTTACACGCCCGGACTGGTCACCGGTGCCAACGAAGAAAAATGTTGAATTGTACCTGCCGTATTCGTCGCCAAAAGCAGTCAAGTCCATCATTGGCTCGAAAGTGCCAACATGTGTCGCATCAATTCCAGTCTCTCCCGGGATTCCAGTGTTCCAGGTGAGCTGCGTAACCATTTCGTAGTTGGGAAACTCAATGATACCCGCATCGCTGCCATTATCTGGCATTCGATTGTGGGTCTCATAATAGATTTCAATTTTGATGCGCTCTTCGTCAAGAAGAGTGAAGGCCTGAGAAAGCGTGGCGGTAAGTCGGTAATTCTGGTATGTGGGAATTGCAATCGCAGCGAGGACGCCAATAATCACAATCGTGACCAATATTTCGATCAGCGAAAAACCTTTTTGTTTCGGATGCATGATTCACTCCAGTAGCTAGGTCTTGCAATTATAGCAGCATTTAAAGCACAGCCAGAATCCAGGTAAATCTACAGTATGTTGGTTAGCGCGAATCGGCAGGCATAGTTACATCTGTTGAAGACGGTACAGCAACAATGCCGCCCGCTTGCTCTGACTGGGCAGTGCAGACATGCGCGCGGTCTCATCTACGGTGTGGCCACCGCTGCCGCTGAGGCCGAGACCATCTATGGCCATCTCGACCAGCCCTGAGGTAAAGGATACATCGGCTGCGCCAGCCAGGCGTGGATTGACCGGGGCGACGGAACCGAAGCCGAGATCGATACTGGCCTGGCTATAGACCTGCAACAAATCTCTGTTGCCTTGCGTCGGTGCCAGCGGAGGATAACCATCATCGAAGATTATCTCTGCACTGGTATGAGGAAAATTGGCAGCGACTATTTCACGCATGATGGCGCGTGCGCGATCCTGCTGTTCGAGAGAGACGGCACGCAGGTCCCCGGTGACCAATGCGCTCTCGGCAATAACATTGTCCTTACCAAAAGCAGTGCCGCTGCTGGTTTCCACATCGTGAGTGATTTCGGTACCGCCGATTATGTGGCCTGGGTTGAATGTGAGGTTTTCTTCCTGCTGCAGGTTCTCCATAAACAACAACAGGATTCTAGCGGTTTCGTAGATCGCACCCGGGCCGATGTCTTCGCGGAACACCTGCGAAGAATGGGCAGGTGTCCCTTTTACGTTCAGGGTCCAACCGGATGAACCGCGGCGGGAGATGTTTGCCGTTTCCGGATTGCCATCACCATCTTCGAAGCCGATGGCGATATCCGCATACTCGGCCGCATCAATAATTGCTTTCTTGCTAAGCGATAGTGGATCACCGCTGAGCTCTTCGTCACCGGTGATGACCACGGTGATATCCATGTCTTCGAGCACGCCTACTTCATTGAGCGCACGCAAGGCCTGCAACATGATGAAGTTGCCGCCCTTCATATCTGTAATGCCGGGGCCTGCTCCCCGGTCAGCATCGATGCGTTCGAAAGTCTGGAAAGGGCTGCTGGGTTCGAACACGGTATCCAGATGTCCAATGAGAAGTATCTTTGGTACTTCTCCATCACCATCACCCCCATCACCTCGCATCTCTGCCACCAGGTGTCCGGCGCGGCCGAAGGCGGAGCCATCCTCCCAGCGTGCGTCAAACCCGATCTCCGCAAACATTGGCATCATGTGGTCGGCTACTGCTCGCACACCAGCAAAATTCATGGTGCCACTGTTGATGTTGACGCTTTCAATCAATTGAGCCTCGGCCTGGGCATTGGTCGCATCGATGAAAGCGACCATGGCGCGCTCGGTTTCATCCAGTTGAGCCTGGGCATTAACCTGCCAAACCAGCAGCGTGCAGAGAACGAGCAGGCGGGTAGGTATTCTGAACATGGGATTCTCACTGAAAGCGGTAATTACTCTCTGTATACCATAGCTGGCCTGCTTTAAGAACTTTCCGGGCACTGGACAAAGCGCCCTTCCCGGCATACCTTCTAGTTACCGGGTCACAGCCCTCCTATCTATAAGAAGAAAGAAGCAGAGGTACCCATGGGAATAACTGCCCTACCCTTATCACTCACCCGCTCATTGTCTTTGGCCACAGCATTGTTCGCCCTGTCAGGCCTGACTCTGGCGCAGTCCAGCATTGAGAACTACAGCCCCGTCACCGATGAGCGGCTGATTAATCCCGAGGATCACAACTGGCTGTCCTACCGGGGCAACCTGGAAGGTTGGGGCTATAGCGCACTGGATGAAATCGACTCGGACAATGTTGCGCAGCTGGAACCGGTCTGGTCATTCTCCACCGGGGTACTTGGCGGGCACGAGTCACCACCAATCGTCAATGATGGCGTCATGTTCGTTACCACACCAGGCAACCTGGTCTATGCCCTCGATGCCGCCAGTGGTGACATGTTATGGCGATACCAGCATGACCTGCCGGAAACCTACATTGCCTTTCATCGCACCAATCGCGGTGTCGCGCTCTATGAGGACAAGGTCTATACCGCAACGCTGGATGCGCGGGTGATCGCACTGGATGCTGCAACCGGCGAGAAGCTGTGGGACACGCCTGTGCAGGACAACTCCTTTGGTTACTACATCACCATGGCGCCACTGGCCATAGACGGCAAGATCATGGTGGGCACATCCGGCGGCGAGCTGGGTATTCGTGGCTTCGTCGTTGCCCTTGATGCCGACACCGGTGAAGAGCTGTGGCGTACTTACACCGTGCCCTCTCCCGGCGAGCCTGGCAATGAAACCTGGCCGGGCGAGTCCTGGCGCACCGGTGGCGCTGCAGTCTGGGTGCCCGGTCATTATGATGCCGGTCGAAGACTGGCCTATTTTGGAACGGGCAATCCAGGACCATGGATTGGTGACCAGCGTCCTGGTGACAATCTCTATACCAATTCTGTCATCGCGCTCGATGTAGACAGTGGTGCAATCCGTGCCCATCACCAGTATCACTGGAATGGCTCCTGGGACTGGGATGAGGTGGCGACTCCTATCCTCATGCCGGTGGAGAGAAATGGCCGCGAATTTGATGCGCTGGTGCATGCCGGAAGAAACGGTTATCTGTGGACTCTGGAACGACACAACGATCGCATCGGGTTTATCGACGCCGAGGCGTATGTGTATCAAAACGCGTTCGCCAGCATCGATCCTGAAACCGGCCGCCCTACTTATGATCCTGAACACAAACCGACGACGGGTTCTTCCACCGAGTTCTGCCCATCTCTGTGGGGCGGTAAAGACTGGCCGCCGGCTGCTTATAATCCCGAGACTGGCCTGGTGTATATCCCCGCCAACGATAATCACTGCGGCGCCATCGAGGGTCGGGAAGTCACCTACATGCCCGGCAGTTCTTATACTGGCGCGCGTACCCAATTTACCTTGCGCGAAGGCACAGACTCCATAGGTGAAATCCAGGCATGGAATATGAACACCGGAGAGGAAGTGTGGACGCGCGAGTTCGAAGATCACAACTGGGGTGGCATTCTCACTACCAGTGGCAACCTGATCTTCAGTGGCGGTACGCCTGACAGGTTTTTCCGCGCACATGATGCCTCTACCGGTGAAGAGTTGTGGAGTTTCCGCACCAATTCCGGAATCATAGGTGTGCCTTCAACCTTCGCTGTCGATGGCAAACAATATGTCGCCATCCAGTCCGGTTGGGGAGTTGATGCCGCATCGAAGACAGCGCGCATCGACCAGCAAAGGGGCACGCGCACTTTTGTGCCACAGGGCGGTGTTGTCTGGGTGTTTGCACTGCCGGAATAAACTATTTAAAAAGAGACCAGGCACCTTATGAAAAAGCTCGGCTCGACTATTATTTTCACTTCCACGCTGCTGTTGGCGGTTAATGCAGCAGCGCAGGCCGATGCTTCCCAGTGGTCATACTGGGGAGGCAGCAAGGCATTCAATCGATACTCTCCTGCCGGCCAAATCAATGCCAGCAATGTGAATGAGTTGGATATCGCCTGGACACGAGCTGCCGTAGACGACTCCATCACTGATGCGTTTCCCGGGCTGCGTGTGTCAGGCAATCTTCGCGGCACGCCCATCTATTTCAATGGTCTGCTCTATGCATCTAATGGCGTCGGCCTGGTGGAAGCCTTTGATCCAGCCAGCGGCGACACTGTCTGGGTGCAGGCGCTGGAAGAAGAAACCCTGGAAGCGGCGCGTGGCCAGGGCACGCGTGGCGTTGAAATCTGGCAGGATGCAGCAAGCACTCGCCTTCTGGCAGTACGCGGCGGCACGCTCTATGCGCTCGATCCTGAAACTGGCGAGCTGCAGACAGACTTTGCCGACACTGGCCGTTTGAACCTGATTCCGGAAGGCGCGAACAGTTTTAGCCTGGTTTCATCTGGCCCGCTCGTGGTCAATGGCGTCATCGTCATTACCGGTACAGTGGATGGCGCTGGCGATAGCGGCACTACCTGGCGCGGTGTGCTCTCGGAAGACGTGCGTGGGTTCGATGCACGGACCGGCGAACTCCTGTGGACCTTCCATGCTGTACCTCGGGAAGGTGAGTTCGGTACCGATACCTGGGGCAATGACAGCTGGCGTGATTCCGGTGACCTGGGTTCCTGGTGTTGTCTCAGTGCCGATGAAGAGCTGGGCTATGTGTACGTGCCCTTTACCGCACCGACCGCGGCCTACTACGGCGGCCATCGACCCGGCGATAACCTGTATTCCAACAGCCTGGTCGCCATCGATGTGTCCACCGGTGAACGGGTGTGGCACTTCCAGATGGTGCATCACGATGTCTGGGAATATGACAATGTTGGCCCACCTGTGCTGGGCGACATCATCGTCGACGGCCGACCCATCAAGGCGGTGATGCAGGCCAACAAGACGGGCTGGGTCTATGTGTTTGATCGGGTGACCGGTGAGCCGGTGTGGCCGATAGAAGAACTTCCGGTGCCTCCCTCCGATGTGCCCGGCGAACAGCTCTCTGCCACTCAGCCTTTCCCAACCAAACCTGCACCAATGGCAACACAGGGTATTACCCTGGAAGACATCATCGACTATCCGGAGATCGGCCAGATTGCCCGGGCAACTGTTGCCAATTTTGTCATCGGTCCAATATTCACACCTCCCACGATCATCAGTGACGAGCCAGGTGGCACACAAGGCACCCTGACATTGCCTGGATCCTGGGGTTCGGCGAACTGGAATACCGGTTCGTTTGATCCGGAAACCGGATACTACTACGGCTTTACCAATGACATTCCGCGCGTGTACCGGCTGGAGGCGACTGACGATCCTGAAGCGGAAATGGATTACTGGAGTCCGAACCGGGAAGCACCCTACCTCGATGGTATTCCGTTAACTAAACCACCCTGGGGTCGTATTACCGCCATCGATATGAATAGGGGCGAACATGTGTGGCAGGTCGCGAACGGGGATTCACTTTCCGATCACCCGGACCTGGAAAACCTGAACCTGAGTGACCTTGGCATTGCCAGTCGCCCCGCCGCGCTGGTTACCAGCACCTTGTTATTTATTGGTGATGGCAGTAACAACCATGGCGGAACGCAGCCGAATATGTGGGGAACAAACTTTCGAGCCTACGATAAATCAACCGGCAAAGTGCTTTGGCAAACAGAGTTGCCCTCAGGCACAACAAGCTCACCCATGAGCTACATGCATAACGGCAAACAATACATCGTTGTCGCTGTTGGCAGTCTCGGCGATCCCGGCCAGTGGGTCGCGCTGGCATTGCCGTAAGGGAAAGACTTCAACATGAGTTTCGGTATCACCAAAACGATTCCAGCATCGCGTGGCCAGGAAGGCATCGACTGCCTTTATGATGGCTCGCGCAGTGATTTCGAGTTTCACATGGCTGGTAGCCCGTCGAAACTCAAGGTTGGTGATTACGTCTACACCATCTTCAAGGACGAGTTGGTTGGTCGCTGTGTGATCACCGAGTTCATCGGTGGCGCAAGCAATCCCAAGTCGGGACGTGCGCGCACACTGATCATGGTGGCCTGCCCCGGCGAAAGATTGAAGAAACCCATTCCCCGCAAGGGTCATCGTGGCACACGTTATTACGACGGTGCCGACTGGAAGTCCTGATCTCATCATGCGCGCACTCACTTGCCTGTTCATTTGTTTTGCTTTTATCCAGTCAGCAAGTGGGCAGCCGCTACCGGTCTCACCAGTAAGTGACGCATTGTTGCAGAGCCCACGCGATGGCTCCTGGCTGAGCTGGCGTGGTGGTCCCGATGCCTGGGGTTACAGCGCACTGGATCAGATCAATCGTGACAATGTGAATGAGCTGCGTCTGGTATGGTCCTGGGCCATGGACGATACGGGCGCCGGTGAAGCAGCGCCACTGGTGCATGATGGCGTGATGTTTCTGCCCAATCCTCGCGGTGTGATCCAGGCACTGGATGCTGCCAGCGGCGACATGCTGTGGGAATACCGGCCTGGCATTACTCCCGTTGCCGATGGAGCCAACCCCGTCACCGCAGAAGAACTGGGTGATGCAGCGATGCCGGCAACGGCCTACGCTGGCGTGGGGCGCGGTGTGCAGAAGAACATTGCGCTCTATGGCAGCCGCATCTTTGCCGCCACCGAGAACGCCAGCATCATCGCACTGGATGCCAACACCGGTGAGTTGCAGTGGGAAACCCGCGCCGCCGACCCAGCGCTTGGTTATCACTATACCGCCGGACCCATCGTCGCCAATGGCGTGCTGGTAACCGGTATAACTGGCTGCACCCGCTACAAGGATGATGTGTGTTTTATCACCGGCCATGACCCGGATTCCGGCACAGAGCTGTGGCGCACTTCGACAGTAGCAAGACCAGGAGAACCGGGTGGTGATACCTGGGACGATCTGCCGCTGCGTTTTCGTGCCGGCGGTGATGCCTGGGTAGCAGGCAGTTACGACGCGGACAGTAACCTGGTGTACTGGGGCACGGCGCAGGCGAAACCCTGGGCAAGTGTCGTGCGTGGCACCGATGGCGATGCGCTGTATACCAACTCGACCCTGGCTTTGAATCCTGACACTGGTGACCTGGTCTGGTATTACCAGCACCTGCCGGGCGAAACCCATGACATGGATGAGGTGTTCGAGAGCCTGCTGATCGACATCGATGGTCGCCGCTCCCTGTTCAAGATTGGCAAGCTGGGCATTCTCTGGCAGCTGGATCGGGTGAGCGGCGAATATATCAAAGCCACGGATCTTGGTTACCAGAACATCGTGTCACTGGATCAGGTTACCGGGCAGGTTCGTTATCGCGATGGCATGATTCCGCGCATCGGCGAACAGCTGGATATGTGCCCAAGCACTTCCGGATTCAAGAGCTGGCGCGCCATGTCTTACGCTCCTGAAACATCCGCATTGTATATCCCTATGACGCTCAACTGCGAGCTAGCCACCTTCGGGCCAGTAGAACAAGTGTTAGGTGGTGGTGGCACAGGGCCAGTGCGCAGAATCAATACCCCCCACCCGGATGCCGGTGACGATCTCGGCGAGATACTGGCAGTGACGATTCCGGAAGGTGAAGTACTGTGGCGCTATCGTTCGCGACCGACAATCAATACCGCAACCCTGACCACCGCAGGTGGACTAGTGTTCGCTGGCGACTTCGACCGTTACGTGTATGCACTTGATGCAGAAACCGGCGACAAGCTCTGGCAGACTCGCGTAAACACTTCCGCCCAGGGATTTCCGATCAGCTATTCCGTAGATGGCAAACAGTATGTCGCCATACCTGCTGCCACCAGCGGCGCCAGTTGGGCATCCATGTTGCCGCGCGATCTGTCTCCAGAAATCAGTCGTCCCCGCAGTGGCAACTCGATTCATGTCTTTGCCCTGCCCGATTAGCCAGTGATGCAAAAAGCATTCTTTCTTCTATATATAAGTTTTATCTCGCTGCTCACTTGCCTGGGCGCCGCGGCACAATCTTCGCATCCACTGCACACAGGAATTTATCGCGAAGAGCAGGCCGCACGCGGTGAGGCTGCCTTCATGGCCAACTGTGCTTCCTGCCACGCCAACGATCTGCGCGGTAACAGTAATAGCCCGGGCCTGGTAGGCGTTGGTTTTCTGTTTCTATGGGAACAACGCCCGCTAAGCGAGTTATTCGAGAAGATGCGGGGTGAGATGCCGACCGATCGCCCGGGCAGCTTACCCGCCGCCACTTACCGGGATCTCATGGCTTTCATCCTGCGCCAGAACGGCTATCCGGCGGGAGATGCCGACCTGTCGGCTGAGGTGCTGGAGGATGCGGAGCTCCTGATTATCTCCCCTCCCTGACGTTCCTTGCCTTTCACAAGGCCGCCACAAGGCTGCTAGAATACCCGACCCGGCTATTTTCGTGGTGCCGCTAAACAATGGGAAAACAGATGCTGCAGGAAGCGACTGCTAGTTCAGATACAGGCGATCTGGGTGAACTGCTAGCCCTTTTGGGCAAGGCGCACCAGGCTCTGTCCCGATACTGGCTTGGCCAGGATTTCGTGATCGAGGTGTTGCTCACCAGCGTCATCGCCAGGGGTCACGTGTTATTGGTTGATGTTCCCGGTGTGGGCAAGACCACCCTGGCCAAGAGCATGGCGCAGGTGCTGGGCCTGGATTTCAATCGCATCCAGTTCACCAACGATATCCTGCCGGCGGACATTCTCGGTGGCAGCATCTATAACGCCACTGACGGCAAGTTTACCTTCTCACCAGGACCGATCTTCACCGACTTTCTGCTCGCCGATGAAATCAATCGCGGTCCGACAAGATCCCAGTCTGCGTTTCTGCAGGCGATGGAAGAAGGTTATGTTGCTGCCGAGGGTAAGAGTTATCCACTGTCAGAGTTGTTCACGGTGATAGCGACTCAGAACCCCATCGACTTCGACAGCACCAACCCATTACCTGAAGCGCAACTCGATCGTTTCCTCACCTCGATCAGTCTCGGTTATCCGGATGAAGAGGCGGAACTACACCTGCTCAATGACTACAAGAGCGATGTGCGCGCGGAACCGGAAGCAATTCTCAACAAGGACTATGTGGCAAGATTGCGTCAGGCCTGTGACGAAGTTTTCCTCCATGAAGACCTGATGCGATACATCATCGACATCAGCAGAAAGACACGTGAAGACCAGCGCATTAACCTCGGCATCTCACCACGAGGCTCCATGCACCTGGCGACCGCTGCTAAAGCCTATGCCCTGGTCCAGGGCAGGCAGCAGGTACAGGCTGACGATATTCAAAAACTGTTACCGCCAGTTTGGGATCACCGCATCCTGCCCCGACACGGACGCGACAACGACAGCACACAGGCACACGAGATATTGCAGGACATCCTGCAGCAGGTTTCGGTTCCCAGATAGCGGAGTCCAGCCATGAGTGAATTAGCCGACCGCCCGGTGCGGGTTGCCAATGAACAGATTCTGCTTCATTGGTGGCGGCTGTTTCGCTGGTTCGCAAACCTGCGCCTGGTTCCCCGCCTGCGCGAACATGCCGCGCGACCCTTGATGCGGCTCTATCGGGTTGGCTTCTACGATAGCCTCACTCGCGTCGGCAAGATCATGGTGATCTGCTCCCTGCTGATCTTCCTGTTCAGCTATCGGGTCAATAGCGATTTACTGTTACTCACCGCCGCCGTCACCGCAAGCCTTATCGTCTGGAGCATCGTGCTTGGTTTCATATTCCGGCCCCACGTGGAAGCAAAAAGAAATACACCTGACACTGCCGTGGCTGGTGAAATGTTTAACTCGCAGGTCAGTATTCACAATACGGGCGGAAGATCACTGTATAACTTTGCCGTGCGGGAAATGGTAATACCTGATGGCCAGTGGCCGAGAGAGTGGCAACGTCCCTACCAGGAACAATTGCCCGCGGGACAGCAAACACGAATTACCGTTGGATTCATTCCACGCAAACGTGGCGTGATGAAGTTGCCCGGCCTTGCGGTGCAGAGCTACTTCCCTTTCTTCCTCACCAGGTTCACACAACGCTTGCCCGATGAGAGAACGGTCTACGTGCTGCCTCCAAGACTGAATGTTTCAATCCCTTCCCTGCGCCAACTCGCCGAGCAGGCAAGCAAGCAACTGACTCTGGGCTATGAGAACACCCGCCAGGGCCCTGCGCTAGAGTACAGCTACTCGCGCCCTTACCAGACCGGGGACTCCCTGCGTCGACTCGACCACCGGGCAAGCAGTCGCTATGGCGAGCCAATGAGCAAGGTGTTCGAGGGATCGGAGGAAATTCGCCGCGACCAGGTCTACCTGGTGGTAGATCTGACGCTGGAGGACTTCCAGCTCTGGCAACGCCGCCCGGTTAATGGCAAGCCTCTGGATGAACGGCTGGCACTGGCAGTCGAGCTTGGTCTTTCGGCTCAGAACGAGGGCTTCAGCCTGGCCGCGCTTGCTACCGGCAGACACTGGCACAGTATCGAGGCCGTCTCCCAGTTTAATCAGCATGTCGCCAGCTGTTTGCCTGAACAGGCTGCGGCCCATCGCGATTCGGCACTACCTGAATCCATACCCAATGAACATGGACTCTGTGTGCTGGTGACGGGACGCTGGTCTGAGGAAGTCCAGAACAAGGTTGAACGCTGGCAACGTGCCGGTATCGTGGTGCTGGTGTTTCTTGTCGCCGAGCGCGCAGAAGACAAAGACAGCCTGCCAACCGGCAAACAGTTCATCGAAGTGCAGCTGGGAGAGCGAGCATGATGTCTGTTGGCACTCTCTGTCTGACCGGGTTCATGATATTGCTGTCCTGGCACCTCGGCCTGTCTATGGAGCTGACCCTGGTCAGTTACCTGGGTACGCTGTTCAGTGTCATCGCCGGCATGAAACTGGTCAAGGTTGAGCGGCCAACAGCAGGCCTGGTGTTCGTGCTGCTTTCCACCGGCGCATTCATGGGGAACCAGATCCTTGAAGACTGGGCCATCGAGGGATCCTGGCCCCAGGACAATGGTCTTGGCGCTGGCCTGGTCATCGGCATGTTGATCTATTTGCTCTGGGTGTTTGCCGCGCGCGCAAGCGAACGCATTGAGTTGGCGCTGGATCGGGATACCCAGACAGTCCTGGTCACAGGGCTATTGTTGCTGCTGCTGATGGCGCCGCCAGAAAGCACGATCGTGTTTTTGTTTGATGAGCGGCTGGGACTGCTGACATTGATTGGCCTGGTTCTGGCCAGCATGGCGTTGCTCGCGGATCGCTGTGCCGCGCAGTTGCGCTCCCGGATACTCTTGCTGTTGCCTGTGTTAATTACTATTCCCGTGTTCAATGAAGTATTGGAGGTGGCTCAGCGTCCGGTAATCGCTGCTATCGGCAACCTGATGCCTTCGCCACGTTCATTTTCTCCAACCGGTTTTTCTCCCAGCCAACAACTCAGCGCCTCTTCATTTCTGCGACCTTCGTCACGAGCGGTGATGCGCATTCATGGCGAACAAAACCCGGGACGCTACCTGGTGGGTAACCGCCTGTCCGTACTGGACAATGAACTGGTTTGGCGATCACCGAGTTCAGAAGCGCTGACACTTACCAGTTTCGATGCCGAACTCACCGAGGCCAACAACTGGCGTTATCCAGTTCCCAATGCCCAGAGTCCGGACGAGATCTATCCAACATCCTATACGGTACACAGCCTCACCAGTGACTACTTCGTGTTTTCAAGCCCTGGCACAACTCATATCAGCGGCCAATTCGATGGCCTGAGTAAAGTCTCTGCCTACTCATACGTGTGGACGGCTGAATTCGACCGCGGCGCTGATCGTCGCTGGCAAATCGAAACCGGTGCACAATCACAACCGGAAGAAACACCAGCACAGTATCTTCTGTTACCGGATTTCTGGGACTCTTCCCTGCAGGACAAGAGCGAAGAGTTCCTGGGAGACAACAGGCAGATGACGGTGCAGAACCTGGTCAGGTATTTCACTACCCGCACCTATTCCCTGCGCACTAATTTCGACGACCAGCGACCCTTCCATGACTTCTTTCTCAATGATCAACCGGCGTATTGCTTCTGGTTTGCGACCGGTGCAGCCCTGGCCATGCGCGCCAATGGCATCCCCACGCGTCTGGTTAGTGGTTACGCGATCAATGAACAGATTTCCGCAGATATCTGGCTGGTGCGCGACCGGGACGCACACTCCTGGGTGGAGTGGCAGGATGAAAGTGGCTACTGGCATACGGTAGACCCAACACCACCCAGCATCGAATCCTTCTTCGGTGGCTATGAGTCCTCCAGAGTCAGCCAGTGGTATCACTACCTGACCGGTGAGTGGCAGAAACTGATCGATAGCATTCTTGCTGATGCCCTGTTGGCCAACGCGATTCGCTTCGGCGGTATACTGATCCTGATTTTCCTGTTTGTTCGCGAGTATCGTCGCCTCCGTACCCAGAACGCAGCGCTCGACACCCGTGCCCGACGCTGGCAGAAGCTGTGGCTGCGTTTCTTGCAGAAAGCCAATCTCCCGGCTCAGCCAGCCTGGACCGCGTCTACCTATGCGCAGAACCTGCCGGAAACCTGGAGCGAGACAAACCGCTCTGCGGTTCAGCGGTTCCTGCGTGAGTACGACAAACAACGTTTTGCCCGCGATGATGAAGCCGCTATAAAATCCATGGAGAAATCCCTGGATAGCTGCATCCGCGCAATGGCCGCCAACTGATTTCCTGCGCAAGAACAAAGCAACTCCTCCATGTCTTGCTAGAATCGGTTCTAATCGAAAGGTCGATTTCGCTCGTAGAATAGTAGACAGAATGCTTAAAGGAACCAGAAATGCCTGAATACAGAGCCCCGGTACGTGATATCCAGTTTGCCCTGCACGATGTGTTGGCCGCAGAGGAACACTACCAGCGCATCAACGCTGAAGAAGCGAATCGAGAATTAGTCGATGCCATCGTCGCCGAAGGCGGCAAGTTTGCCCAGGAAGTCCTGGCGCCGCTTTACCAAAGTGCCGATGACGAGGGCTGCAAGTTTGACCAGGGTGTGGTCACCACCCCAAAGGGCTTCAAGGAAGCCTACCAGCAATACGTGGAAGGTGGTTGGCCTGCTCTGGCTGGCGATCCTGCTTATGGCGGGCAGGGCCTGCCGGAGTCCCTATCGGTTGCACTGGATGAACTGGTCAGCACTGCCAACTGGGCCTGGGGCATGTATCCGGGTCTCAGCCACGGTGCCAAGCTCACCCTCACCGCCTACGGCACCGAAGAGCAGAAACAAACCTACCTGAGTAAACTGATTAGCGGCGAATGGACTGGCACCATGTGCCTGACCGAGCCTCACTGTGGCACCGACCTGGGTTTGTTGAAGACCAAAGCCGAGCCCCAGGCCGATGGCAGCTATCGTATCAATGGCACGAAGATTTTTATCTCTGCCGGCGAACACGACATGGCGGAGAACATCGTGCATATCGTGTTGGCCCGGCTACCTGATGCACCCGGTGGCACCAAGGGTATCTCGCTTTTTATCGTACCGAAGAACAAGGCCAGCAACCTGGAGCCAAACAATGTGAACTGTGGCTCTATCGAACACAAGATGGGCATTCACGGTAATGCCACTGCAGTGTTGAACTTTGACGATGCAGAAGGTTTTCTCATTGGCCCAGCCAACGAAGGCTTGCGCTGCATGTTCACCTTCATGAACTTTGCCAGGCTGGGAACTGCCATGCAGGGAATGGCAGCGGCGGAACTGAGCTACCAGGGATCACTCGCCTATGCGAAAGACCGCCTGGCCATGCGCGCCCTGTCCGGACCAAAGTATCCTGAGAAAGCGGCAGACCCGATCATCGTGCATCCGGATGTGAGACGCATGTTGCTAACCCAGCGAGCTATCGCCGAGGGTGGCCGCACCATGATCTATTATTGCGCCCAGCTTGGTGACGTATTGCACGCGGCTGGTTCAAGTGATGAGGAAAAAGAGGAAGCGGATGCCATCATGAGCGTGTTAACGCCCATCGCCAAGGCCTTCCTCACGGAGACCGGTTATGAGGCAGCCAACCTCGGCCTGCAGGTCTTCGGTGGCCATGGCTACATCAAGGAATGGGGCATGGAGCAGATAGTGAGGGACACACGCATATCCACCTTGTACGAGGGCACGACGGGCATTCAGGCGCTCGATCTCCTGGGCCGCAAGGTGCTTTCAGACCGGGGCAAGATGTTGCGCTTCTGGACTCGAATCATTCATCGCTTCTGCCGCGACAATGAGAACAAGAAGATGCAGGAGTTTATTCGCCCATTGCGTCGCCATTATCGCGAGTGGGGAGGGTTTACCAATAAAGTTGGCTTGAAAGCCTATAAGAATCGTGATGAAGTAGGCGCTGCTGCTTACGACTACCTGATGTATGCCGGCTATGTGAGTCTCGCCTATTTCTGGGCAAAGATTGCCGACGCCGCTTACACGCAACTCGAAGCTGGAACCGAAGACACAGCTTATTACCTGGGCAAGATCAAGACTGCGCGCTTCTACTTCAAGAAGCTATTGCCCAGGGCGAAGATGCACAAGGAAGTCATGCTCTCCGGCGCCAAGACAGTTCTGGATCTGGAAGACGAAGAGTTTTAAGCCTGAACAGAACTGATCTTCAGTAGTAGTTTTTAGCCATGATTGCTTCTTTATTTAGCCTGTCCTCCTTGTTGCTGGGAGTCGCCCTGCTGCTTACCGGGCACGGCCTGCAGCTTGCGGTGGTGCCGCTGCGCTCGGAATTGATGGGCTGGTCGGCCTCACAGGTTGGTCTGTTAAGTTCTGTTTACTTCCTTGGCTTTGTCATTGGTTGTTTTGCGATTCCAAAAATCGTGTCCCGCATAGGACACATCCGCACCTTCGCTTCGCTCACCATCATCATGACAGCGAGCATTCTGACGCTCCCCATTGCTGCGTTTCTGCCGGCATGGATGTTGCTGAGAATGCTCACCGGCATCGCTATTGCCGGCCTGTACCTGGTTATCGAAAGCTGGCTCAATGAGAGGGCCGCGAAAGACGTACGCGGCGGTGTGCTCGCCGCATATACGGTCATCGTACTGGTTGGTCTCGCCCTGGGTCAGTTGCTGCTCAACGTCGCCGCTCTCGATGGTGATCGACTATTCATGTTGTCTGCGATCCTTATCGCCCTGGCTGGATTACCGGTTTGCCTGACAAGAGCCGCCCATCCCAAGGCAATACCCCAGGCGAAGTTTTCTCCCTTGCTGGTTGTCAAAACTTCGCGCGCCGCTACAACAGGTTCGGTAGTTTCAGGCATGGTATCCGGTGCGATTTACGGCCTCGGACCTGTCTATGGTATCCAGGTTGGTCTCGAGGTGTTGTCGATCAGTTTCATGATGTCGCTGGCAATTACCGGTGGAGCTCTATCCCAGTTGCCCCTGGGTCGACTCTCCGACAAACTGGACCGCCGCAAGATCCTGTTGATCTGCATGAGTGCCGGCTGTGGCATTTCCATCGTTGCAATCATTCTGCCCGTGAGCATGGCGCCGGTTGTCATGTTTATGTTCGGCGCGTCGGTGCTGCCCATCTATGCCATCAGCCTCGCCCTGGCAAATGACTATACAGAGGATGGCAAGTTTCTCGAGATTGGCACCGGGCTGCTCATGATGAATGCGCTGGGTTCGATCATCGGGCCACTGCTTGCTTCCCAGCTCATGGACAGGTTGGGTCCGGAATACTTTTTCATCTATCAGTTGATCGTTTTACTTCTTGGCGCCTCACTGGTGCTGTTAATGATCAGGACCAAAGCGCCTGCGCCTGCGCATGCAGGTGAGTTTGGAATCGCTACTACCGCTTCTGCACAGGCAGCATTCCAGATGGATCCCCGGGTTGAGGAACAAGAGGGAGATGAAGAAGAAGAGGAAAAGCAAAAAGAAGCAGAGAGTCTGGATTCTTAACCCTCAAGCCAATTGTGGACAAGCCCTGGCTGCAGCGCTACATTCCCAAGTCCCCCAATAAAATTATGAGACTTGTAACAACAAGCAGGAGATCACTATGCGCAAATCCCTCAAGAGCCTGATGTGTGCGCTGCCCCTGGCCATTACCGCCAGTGTCACTGCACAGGACAGCGATCAAACCTATGCCACCTACATTACTGAAGAGCAATGGCAGATGGTCAACGAATTGCCCGGCGTGGATCGACAGATCATCAGTCGCGATATTGGAAAACTGAATCTATCCGTGGGCATTGTCCACCGTGGCGCAGTAGAGCGTGGCACCGGCCGCGACAACCAGAACGTGGAAAACCCCTGTGGCACCCAGAACAATTCACGCCCAAGCAACGCCCGCGGCATCATGCACATTCACCAGACCGAATCCTACTATATAGCCTCCGGTTCCGGCACGCTGGTAACTGGTGGTGAGATTTACAACGGTGCGCTTTCTGGTCCAGACAGCGTGGTGACGACGACGCTGAATGGTCCTTCCTGCAGTGGCCTCATCGTCGGTGACTGGGTCGCCAAGCATGTGAAGGAAGGCGACATCATCATTATTCCAGCAGGCACACCCCATGGCTGGCTGGAAGTACCCGTGCATGTTGACTACTTGAGTGTGCGGCCTGACCCCGATCGTGTACTGCCGGATGACTACATCAACCCGGCTCTCGGCCCGGACTTCAAGATGGAAACCGAAGAATAAGGCCTGGTCATGATGCGAAAGGGCGAAGAAAAGTCGGTTTTCTTCGCCCTTTTTCTTTGGTTGATTAGCTGCATGAATGCAGTAACATTTCTCGCCAATAGTTCGTCTTTATACCCAAAACCACGAAGCCCACACCATCAAGCCCGCCTGAAAGCCCCATATTTCGGGCCTTCTGGAGTTGGCCCATGGTTTGCTTTGTAGTTTCAGACCTGCCGTAATTGGCAAGCAGTTTGAAATCCAACAAGAGCGACAACAACACCGGGGAATTCATGCTACAGCAAACCACGCCTGGCACCGCAATCACCGTGGAAACACGGGATGTGCGCCTGGACTACGGCGAACTCACCGCCGTCAATAACGTCAACCTGCAGATTCAGGCTGGCCAGATCTATGGTCTGGTTGGACCCAATGGTGCCGGCAAGAGCAGCCTGCTGAAAATGCTGGCCAATCTCAATCGCCCAACCTATGGCGAGATTTTCATCAACGGCATCGACCTGGCGGAAGATCCCTGGAGTATCCACAAGGATCTGGGCTACATGCCCGACCTTTCACCGGTTGCTCCTGAACTCAAAGTCTGGGAGTTTTTAGAATTCTTTGCCGGTGCTTATGGCATTCCCAAAGACCAGCGCAAGGCGCGGGTTAATGATGCGCTGGAAAGAGTAAAGATGAGCGAGCACCGGGATGCCTTCGGCAAAGGCCTGTCACGTGGTATGACGCAACGGGTGGTGCTGGCTAAAACCTTGATCCCACAACCAAAGATTCTCCTGCTCGATGAACCGGCCAGTGGCATGGACCCAATCGCGCGAATTAATCTCAAGCATATTCTTGTCGAACTTTGCCGGGATGGCGTGACTGCCATCGTCTCCTCCCACATTCTCACCGAACTGGGCGACATGTGTACTTCACTCGGTATCATGCACAAGGGTGAACTGGTCAAGACCGGAGACAAGGCAGCGCTGTTGATCGAGCATCCGGTGTTGACGCGTTCACTAACTGTGTTGATGAACAAGCCGGAGAAAGAAGTAAGCAATGTCACCGCTGTGCTGGAGGCCAGTGAACAGGTAACTGACGTCGCCAATGAAGGC
>CAYTLI010000002.1:0-56186 GCA_964438455.1 uncultured Pseudohongiella sp. | reverse complement strand
CTGCAGGGTGAACACTTTTCGGCCTTTCTGGGGACCGATGGCCACGCGATAGGTCGCCGGCATGGTGTTGAAGTGAATCGTATCTGAATGGGCACATTGGGTAGTGCATCCCGATAAGGGTTTTCATACAGCGAATCTACTTTGCTAACAATATGATCCTGCAGTTCCACCGCAAAACCAATATCAACTTTGAGTACGCCACGCTCATGGAACTCGGTTATTTGTTCCGGGCTTAATATTTCCTGCTGCATGTTTTCTTTAGTTACCTGACCACTACCAGAATGTTCTGGTTTCACGGACGATTGCCAAGAGCTCGCTCCATTACCTCATACTGAATCGCCATCATATGCCCAATCGAACGGCGCCAGTATTCAGAATTGTGCCTGCCCCGTGATTGCATGTAATCAAACGGCACGTTGTTAAGCATAAGAATCTGCGCCAGCTCTCTTGCTTCGCGGATCAGACCATCTTCAGTTCCCGAGTCGATATAGATATGCGGCATCTGGCTCCTGGGCACATTATAGATGATCTCAAAAGGATCATAGGCTCTCGCCGATGCAGCATCCTCGAATGGTTGTGCTGCCGGAGTCCTCTCCTCCTGGGTGCTGAAACCGGGAATATCGATAATCCCGGCAATAAAGGCATCGGCCTGCGCAAACTGCGCCTGCTCCGCTGCGCTTCGTTGCGGCATGTTGACATCCTGACCACTGAGGCCCGCTTCAAGGGCAGCGGCCTGTGTGCGCGCCCAGCTAAGTGCCCCACTGGTGCTGCCGATCGATATGAACAATTGCGGGTGTCGCAGACCCAGGGACAGCGCAGCGAACCCACCCATGGAAAGACCAGAGATTGCCCTGCCCTCTCTGCGCGCCTCGCTCCGGTAATTGGAGTCAACATAGCTGATCACATCTTCGATGATATGATCTTCCCAGTTGTTGTCATCCTCACCGGTGTAATTTACAAACCAGGTATTGCCACCATCTGGCAAGACCAGTATCAGGTCGTTAACTTCCCGCGCATAGAACGCCCCTGCGAGATTGCGCCCCCACACAGTGTAGTTCTGCATGTAGCCGTGCAGCAGATACAGCACGGGATAACGTCGCCCTGATTCTTCATAGCCACGCGGCAGAACGATGTCGAACTTCATCGTGCGATTTACCGCGGGGCTGAAAAATTCGACGGTCTGCAATCCCTCAGGTACAGGCGCTGGCTCAGGCAGGGAGTTCTCTGCAGCAAGGACAATAGTAGCGGCCAGCATGAGACCTGCAGCTTGGTAGAGGACATGCAGGTAGCGCGAAAACATGGAGGCGAATCAGACCTTTACTTGGGTGAGAGGCGAGGATTTATAGCACTTTTTCACTGGCAATAGTATCTTGAGGCGAATGCCAGCGGGTCGGAATCAAGCCAGAGGCACGCTTGGCTGAAGCAGAATACTGGAAAACAATAATTAGAAGGAAACATCGATTTGAACTGGGATGCTATCGGGGCTATCGGAGAAATTGTTGGTGCCATCGCCGTCGTGTTGTCACTGATCTTTCTTGGTATTCAGATGCGGCAAAACACGCGAGCCATGGAAGAGCGGAACAAGCTCGAGCGTAGTGCCGCACTGGATCGACATACAGATTCTGTGAGTCGCTGGCGCAGTGAACTGGCCAGAAACCAGCAGCTCACCGAAATCTGGTACAGGGCGATAAAAGATGAAGTCCTGACCGAACAGGAAGCTGCCCAGGTAAACAATATATTCATTAATTTTATCAATACCCAGCGATCAAACTTCGAGCGAGCAAAAGTAGTAGGAGAAGCTGGCCTGATGCAGCAGACCGCGCGCTCAGTGGCAGTGGAAGTCGGCGATTCGAAAACCATGACAAAACTGTGGAATATATCCAAGGCCTGGCACAAGCTGGCGTCGCCGGACTATACCGAGGCGATTGATGAAGAGATCCGGAAGTTTAATTCGCCAACCGAAAGATTCGAGCAATCGAACTGGAAACAAATCTTCGGCGTGCTCACCGGAAATGAGCGCGACTGATTGACACAATTGAATAATTCGAGGAATACAGGATTGAAAACGACAAGCATCAGTAAATTCGCTTTGGCGCTAGCCGTCTCTTTTTTCTTCTGCATATCAGCCGTTCAAGCGCAGGAATCGGGAGAAGAGGCAGCTATCCTGCAAACCATCGATCAGTTCTTCGATGCCATGACGGCGAGAGATTCGGCCAGACTTCAGGCGTTGACCATACAAGGTTCCTTGAGCATCTGGGCCGCCAATCCGCCAGAGCAAAAAGAGCTCAATATGATTAATTATACCCAGCTGATCCAGCGCTTCAGTGGCGAAGGACCGGAACTGGTTGAACGCTACTGGAATCCAACAGTATTAATAGAAGGCAACATCGCCGTGTTCTGGGCGCCTTATGATTTTCACATCGATGGTGCGTTCTCTCACTGTGGTATCGATTCGTTTCAGCTGGTAAAACGCGAAGGCCAGTGGTTGATCAGCAACCTTAGTTGGACGCGACAGTACGAGAATTGCGAGCCTAGTCCCCTGGGCTCGCTGTAGTTAGTGGTCCAGGCCATCCATCCCGGCAAGACGGCCGATCAATTCCTCCACGCGCGTGCTATAGCCCCACTCATTGTCGTACCAGGAAATTACCTTGACCATGCGACCGTCGATCACCTGGGTGAGTTGCGCGTCGTAAATGCTGGAATGGGTGTTTCCAATAATGTCACTACTCACCAGATCCTCTTCCACGTAGGACAGAATCCCTTTTAAGGGACCTTCAGCGGCAGTTCTCATGGCCTGATTGACTGACTCGACGGTGACGTCAGTTTCCAGCTCTACCGTAAGGTCGACCAGACTACCGTCAGGCACCGGCACACGCATGGCCATACCGTCCAGTCGACCCGCGAGTTCTGGCATGACAATACCCACCATGCGCGCCGCACCAGTGGACGTGGGTACGATATTGGTCGCCGCGTTGCGAGACCTGCGATTGTCCTTGTGCGGAGAATCGATCAGCCGTTGACTCGAAGTATAGGCATGCACGGTGGTCAGCAGCCCGCGCTTGAGCCCAAACGATTCATGCAACACCTTGCACAGCGGCGCGGCACAGTTAGTTGTACAGCTCGCATTGCTGATGATCCGGGAATCTTGCTGAACTACATGATCGTTCACCCCGGTGACCAGGGTTGCGTCAAGCGGATCCTTGCTGGGTACCGTCAGAATTATTCGACGGGCACCGGCATCCAGGTGTTTACCCAGGGCATCCAGTGTCTTGAATGCTCCCGAACTCTCGATAACATAGTCGATGCCCAATTCCTGCCATGGCAGCTTTGCCGGATCTGATTCGCAGAGCACCTTGAAGGGATCGCCGGAAACTTCCATCACATCTCCGTCTACCTTGACCTCGCCCGGCCAGGTTCCGTGAATGCTGTCGTATTTGAAGGCATAAGCCAGCTGATCGATGCTGGCCAGGTCATTGACTGCAACCACATCGTAATGACCCCTCTGCTTGGCTATGCGCATGATGGTGCGACCAATGCGACCGAAACCGTTAATTGCAATCCGCGGTAATGCCATAATCCTCTACTCCTCGCTTCCGCTGCCCGAAATGTATTTGCTGTTAAGCGCTGCAATCTTCAGGCCAGCATCTCCTCGGTAAGATCCCACAGTCGCAGGGCACTCTCCTCGTTACATGCCCAGGGCGCTACATCGAAGTAGCGGGGAGATTCCTCGGTGGCGAGATTTGCCACATCGCAGTCTTCACAGTACAGCCCACCCGTATCAGCCAGCATGGGAGAGGTTGCCGCCCACAGGGTAGTGGTACAACCCTGCGCGGGAGTCTTGAACATTGCTGCTGCCAGCTCAGACAGATTGCCTTCCGAGTCGGTCCAGCCGAGTGCTTCCATCTCTTCATTGGCCAGATGGCGCTGCAGTGGCGTGAGAATGCCGCCCGGATGCACCGAAAATGCGCGTAAACCCTGATCGCAATATTTTATGTCCAATCCAAGTGCGAATAAGGCATTGGCCGTTTTCGCCTGAGCGTAGGCAGTCCACTTCTCGTAAGGCGTGGAAGTGAAGTGAATGTCATCCCACAGGATGTCCGAGCGCCGATGACCGATAGAAGACAGGCACACTACACGGGGTGCGTCGGCGGCCAGCAGGATTGGTAACAGACCCCTGGTGAGTACGAAGTGCCCTATGTGGTTGACCGCGAACTGGGCTTCCCACCCCTTCCCCACTCGTGTCTCCGGGCAGGCCATGATGCCAGCGTTATTGATCAGCAAATCCAGTTTCGATTCTTTCTCCAGCAACTCGGAGACGAAGTTTTGCACGCTGTCCAGATCGGCCAGATCCATCTGCAAGGGGATGACTTCACCTTCCACATCAGCCAGATTGGCCTCAGCCTTGGCGGGATCCCGCACCGGCACATAGACTCGTGCACCGGCTCCTGCCAGTGCTCGCGTGGTCTCCAGGCCGATTCCCGAGTAACCCCCGGTCACGACAGCAACCTTGCCGGCCAGATCAATACCCTCGAGAATTTGGGAAGGCTCCGATTTGGCTTCAAACCCGGATCCCAGTTTCTTTTGCACGCGCGCTGTCATAACTACTCCGTAATGCTAATTGCTGCAGAAAATACCAGGGCCCATGCTATCACGTCAGTACAAGCCCGCAGTGGGATTTCACCTTTGTCATTGAACAGTCAATTGCCAGCGCTACAATGAGCACTCAAGCAATCGAGGTCAGACCAGATGAAGCCAATCTTCCCACTACTCAGCCTGGCACTTCTCACCATTGGCAGCAACGCAGCGGCCCAGTGCGACCCCGGCAGGGACAACGCCGAGATTGCCCGCGGCCAGGTATTCCTCGACAGGAATGGTGATCGCAACCATGACAGCAATGAGGCAGGCATCGCCAACGTGGCGGTAAGCAACGGCTGCGCTGTTGTACTGACAGCTGCAGATGGTTCCTACGAGATTGATATTGCAGCCAATGAAATTCTATTCATCAGGAAGCCAGCGGGTTACGCAGTGCCCCTGGATGAGAATAATATCCCCCAGTTCTTCTACCTTCATTATCCGGAAGGGACACCGTCAATAATTCAGGGTACGGCAGTGGAGTGGGCATTCCCGGTTATAGAGCCAACAGGCCCCTTGCCAGCCAGCATTGATTTCCCACTGACAGCAGATGACAGCGAGTCCGAAGTGTTTACTGCCCATGGTTTTGCCGACACTCAGGCCCGCTACGACCTGAGCCAGGATATGTTGCGGGAAGATCTGATCAATCCATTGATCGGCAATCCTTATGGTGTCGAGTTTGGTGTCACTGTGGGCGACGTTGCCAACGACAACCTGGCTATCTATGACCGGCACAAGGCAATGATGGGTCTGATGGAAATTCCCCAATGGTATGTGCCCGGTAATCATGACATGAACTACGCCTCGCCAAACGCCTTCTTTGCCAATGAGACCTACAAGCGACACTTCGGCCCAACTTACTATTCCTTCGACCAGGGAGAAGTTCATTTTGTAGCATTAAACAATGTTGAGTACGCAGGTGCTGGCCGGGAATTTTCCAACGGTAACTATCGTGGCTACATTCCTCAGACACAGTTGCAGTGGCTACGTAATGATCTCGCCGAAGTGGACCGGGACAAGTTCATTGTTATCATGACCCATATCTCGCTGATATCAGAAGCCGATGATGGACGCTCTCCGAGGGCCACCGGTCCCTATACAGAAAACTTCCAGGCCTTGCTGGATATCCTCGAACCCTTTGAGAACATCTATGCACTTGCCGGCCATGACACCAGCAGCAGCTGGAAAGTAGAAATCAATCATCAACACGGCTGGACCGGGCAACCATGGATTGCTCACACCCTGGCAGAAGTCAGGGGCAATGGTTGGACCACCGGGCCAGAAGACTTGCGGGGTGTACGCGATGCCATGATGCAGGACGGTAATCCGAATGGATTCTATGTACTGCACTTCGAAGAACGCAGCCTGGTTCCTGAGTTTATCCCCTTCCCTTTTGGACCCGATGGAGATCGACGCCTGCGCATTACCCTGGATCCAATGCTGGTGGCACCGGAAGGCGGTGGCGTCAATCGCGGCCGCCAGTTGCCCGACACCTTGCTGGTGGTCAACCTGTTCGATGGTGGTGTCAGGGATTCAGTGAATTATTCCCTGGATGGCATTGAATTCCTGCCCATGCGCTATACAGTGAGAACCGACCCCTATGTTGAGAGGGTTCACGCGCGTTATGCGGAGACGGATTCCGCAACCGGAGATCCAACGCGCTCATCCCATATCTGGGAGATAGAACTGCCCGACAACCTGGCAACAGGACTGCATCACGTAATAGTCGAGACAGAAGATGAATTTGGCCAGCAGCAGCGCGGGACTTTTACTTTCGAGATCAGTGACTAGATCCAGCGTCTGACTTTCGCCTTGTAGTCCAGATACTCCTGACCAAACTTCTGCTCCAGGTACACCTCTTCCTTGGCAATCGCGATGTAGAACACCAGCACTGCACCCGGGATGAAGCTGAGCAGAATCCAAAGGCTGTTAGTCGAAATGCCAATGCCAATATTGAACAGGCAGAATCCCACATAGATGGGATTGCGCGACCAGCGATAGAATCCTGTCGTGATCAGGCTCGTGGTTGGCTTCCACGGCTCAATGGCGGTGCCGACTCGCTTGAATTTGCCATTCACCAGAATCGCAACTGCGACACCGAAGATGGTGATGGCAATACCGACGGGCTCGAAAGACTCCGGTACGCTGAGCGAGACGGGCCAGAGATAATCGAGGCATGCGCCGGCGAAGATCAGCAATACGAATATGGCCGGCGGCGGAAACCTGACGGCAGCGCCTTTGTTATCCCCCGCCTTATCCCCCGCCTTATCTCCGGCGTCGGAATCTTGCTTGTTTTCGGCTTCGGTAGACATGTGAATCCCTCCCCAAGCTGCTATTCTAAACCTATTATCAAACGCCCACTAATATAAGCCAGACGAGTGCTAACTGGCTGATCAAGGACAAGAAAATGGCGGAATTCAACAAAATTCTTATCGTGCTGGATGTCTACAACGACTTCCATGACAACCCGGAACACCAGCCACCGGAAATACGCAAGGCGCTTGGCTTTGTGGCCAATCCAGACAGTGCAAAGATCTTCCTGGTGGGATGTGGCTTCGAGGAGTACCTGCACGACAGCTACTCGGATTTCGGCCCGGACGCGATAGAACATCGCAAGCAATTCATCGCCGAGATGGAAGCCCGGCTCTCAGTTGTTGCCGATGCATTAAAGAGCAAAGGCTACCAGGTGGACAGCCGCGTGCACTGGACCTACCCGCGCTATGAACAGATTACCCGGGAAGCCATGGATCTGGATGTGGACCTGGTAGTGCAGCACGCCCATATGCGCATGCCAACGGAAGAACACAACCTCTCCCACGATAGCTGGCAATTGATTAAATCCTGCAAGAAGCCACTGCTGCTCACCAAGGACAGGGAGTGGGGAGAAAAGCGGGTTATATTGGCGTCTGTCGACCCAGTGCACAGCCATCACAAACCTGAAGGGCTGGACTATAAAATACTGAACTACGCACTGCAGGCAGGACGCCTGACCGGTGGTGACGTTCACGTGGTTCATGCCTGTCCACAATCTGCACGACCCTTTGCCGATGCCGAGGCCCTCCACAAGACTCACGCAGACGCGCTGGCTGATCTGCTCAAGGATTACGATTTTGCGGAATCTTCGGTGCACCTGATCGATGAGAAGCCAATGAACGCGATCGTTCACTGTCAGGACAAACTCCATGCCGACGTCACTGTCACTGGCGCGCTGTCCCGATCAAGGCTCGCGGAAATGATTATCGGCAACACGGCATCAAGGGTACTGGATTACCTGAAATCCGATCTGTTGATTATTCACCCGGAGAATTAGCTACTCGCAGTCGAAAGCGTCCAATTTTCAAGCCGCGCTCGGGCTCCCGGTCCGGGTACTCGGGAGCCACTGGCAACCACTCTGAAAATTCTGCTTCCGGCGCGTAGGTTTCAAACAAGGTCAACAGCCATTCCCTATTCAGAAACGGACTATTCAGGCAAGCGATGACGTCAGCTCCGGGATTGCCCAGGCTATGCAATCGTTTCACTACCGCCCCGTAGTCTTTCTCCGCTTCAAATGAACCTCGCTGCCGGGTAGGCGGATCGATGATGATCAGATCATAGCGACCATATTGCTTGATCCTGCCCCAGGAGGTGAACAGGTTATAAGGAATAGACTTGACCCGCTCCAGGGACTGGTTATTCAGTTGGTGATTACGTTTACCCCAGGCAATGCTTGTCTTGCTGAGATCCACATTGGTAACTCGGCTGGCCCCTCCGGCCAAAGCCGCTACCGAAAGTGAACAGGTATAGGCAAACAAGTTAAGCACATTGCGCTCATTACTATGCTGCAGCAGCCATCGCCGGACCAGGCGCATATCCATGAACAGCCCAGCATTCTGTCGCCGACCAGGGTGCACCTCGAAGTTCAATCCATTCTCTTTGACCACGATTGATTCCTGCTCCGGCCCATTTACCACCTGTGCAGGCGCATCACGCTCATAGCGGCGCTGGACAATGATTGATTCAATCTGATGGTGCCGGTCGGCGTCGAGCAACAATGATTGCAACTCAGTTTCTACCGCATACTCATCAAACAGAGAAACAAGTATTACCGGCGGATACCAATCGATGCAGAGCTGCTCATAACCTGGGTAGCACTGGCCCCGGCCATGAAAAATGCGGCGCGCCTCTGCTTGCTGCTCAGCAAAGAAATCGCAAACGATGCCAGACAAGGCGGAAAGAGGATCATCCATGGTTCATGCTCATACGGATTGCGGTATGATAAATGTGCTGTCACGCTATCATAACAACAAGATCAAGCAGTCTACTCCATGCGCGACTTCGACTACATCATCATCGGTGCCGGCACTGCAGGTTGCGTGCTGGCCAACCGACTGTCCGAGAATCCGGCCAACCAGGTGCTGCTGCTGGAAGCAGGTGGCAAGGATGACTATTTCTGGATCAACATACCAGTTGGCTACCTGTACACCATCGCCAACCCGCGCACCGACTGGTGTTATCACACTGAACCAGACTCAGGATTGAATGGTCGCAGTATCGGCTACGCCAGGGGCAAGGTTCTTGGTGGCTGTTCCTCTATCAACGCCATGATTTACATGCGCGGACAAAAAAGCGATTACGATCACTGGGCTGAACTGGGCAATCGCGGATGGTCATGGAATGAAGTGCTTCCGGTATTCAAGAAGTCGGAAGACTACCAGCATGGAGCGGATGAGTATCACGGTGCCGGCGGCGAGCTTCGCGTGGAAGAGCGCCGGGTGAACTGGGAGATACTCGATGCCTGGCGGGACGCGGCAGAAGAATGCGGCATTCCCAAGATCGATGAATTCAATCGCGGCGATAATTTTGGCAACGCCTACTTTCAGATGAACCAGCGCAGCGGAAGACGCTGGAGTGCTACCAGGGCCTTTCTGGACCCTGCCCGCTCTCGCCCGAATCTGAGCATAATCACCCATGCCCAGGTCGAAAAATTACTGATCGATACCAGCGGAGATAAACCGCAGGTGAATGGCGTCATGGTCAACATCAACAATGAGAAATCGGTGAACTTCATTGCCCACCGCGAAGTCATTCTTTCAGCCGGTTCAATCGGCTCGCCCCAGATATTGCAGCTCAGCGGAGTAGGCCCTGGTCAAATCCTCAATACACACGATATCCATGTGATTCACAATTTACCGGGCGTTGGAGAAAACCTGCACGATCATCTGCAAGTACGCAGCGTGTACAAGGTGAACAACACGGTAACTCTAAACCAGCGCGCAAATTCCCTGTTCGGCAAAGCCTGGATGGGCCTCGAATACGCCTTGTTCAAGACCGGCCCGCTTACCATGCCACCTTCTCAACTGGGCGCATTTGCCCACAGTGACGCAGAGCAGGCCAGCGCCAATATCGAATGGCACGTACAACCACTGTCCCTGGACAAGTTTGGCGATCCACTGCACAAGTTCAACGCCATCACTCCAAGTGTTTGCAACCTGCGCCCCAGTAGCCGGGGTCATGTGCGCATCAAGAGCGGGAACTGGCGGGATTATCCCGAGATTAAACTCAATTACTTGTCTACCGAAGAAGACCGGCAGGTGGCTATCAATGGCTTGAAGTTTACCCGCCGCATCATGGCCAGTGAGGCGCTGGCGAAATTCGAACCCAAAGAGTGGAAACCCGGCCCGGAGCTGGCAACCGACGCAGACCTGGCACAAGCTGCTGGCGATCTCGGTACAACCATTTTCCATCCTGTCGGCACCTGCAAGATGGGCTCCGATACCAACAGCGTGGTCAATGATAGACTGCAGGTACATGGTATCGACAAGCTCCGGGTCATAGACGCATCTATCATGCCGCGCATTACCTCAGGCAATACCAATGCGCCCACAGTAATGATCGCCGAGCAAGGCGCCAGATTTATCCTCGAATCGGCATCGTAAGGAACCAGCACATGCACAAAGTGTTCTCCCATGAAAACCTGGCCATCGTCCATTCCGCCAAGTCCTTGCTGGAAATGAATGACATCGACTGCTTCCTGAAGAATGAATTTCATGCCAGCGGCGGCCATGTCGGCTTCGAAGCAGTGCCGATTGAACTCTGGGTCTATCAGGATGAACAACAAGGGCCGGCGATTACGCTGATCGAAGAAGAATTGGCACCAGACAGCGAGGGCTCGGAGTGGCAATGTAACAACTGTGGTGAAACCAACACCGGCTCGTTTGAAACCTGCTGGAAGTGTCAGCAAGCACCTGACACTAGCCAGGCGAACTGATCCAGAGGCCAGGTAGAGTGGAAAAACTATTTACCCTCTCTTTTGACCCCAATGGTTTTGATGATGTTGAGCAGTGGTTGTCGGGAGAACCGGCACAACTCTATGCCATTGCCCGTGACTGGTTTAACCGGTTCCGTGCCTGCGGAGACGACATCGAAGAGCAGCTTCACGACGGCTGCCCCACAGCCTGTGTCCAGGATGCAGCGATTGGCTACGTTAATGTGTTCAAATCCCACGTCAATGTGGGATTCTTCACCGGCGCCTTTCTCGATGACCCCGAAAATTTGCTGGAAGGATCAGGCAAGCGTATGCGCCATGTGAAAGTCAGGCCTGGGGAAGCCATTAACGAGACTGCACTGAACCAACTAATCGAAAATGCCTATAAGGATGTAAAAGCGAGAGTAAACAACTAATGATCTTCTACTATGCACCCCAGACCGTGTCCGTCGCCTCTCATATCACCCTGAACGAAGTGGGTGCAGACTACGAATTGAGAAAACTCGACTTCAAAGTGACGGAACAACAATCACCCGACTATCTGAAAGTAAATCCGAAGGGTCGGGTGCCCGCCCTGGCAACAGATCAAGGCATCATTACCGAAACACCCGCCATTCTTTTCTACCTGGCGCAAAGCTTTCCCAAAGCGAAAATGGCTCCGCTGGAAGATGCTTTTCAGCTCGCCAAGCTGCAGGAGTTCAACGCCTATCTTTGCGCCACTGTTCATGTTGCCCATGCGCACCGGATGCGCGGGTCCCGCTGGGTAGATGATGAGGCAGCAATCAAGGCCATGCAGGCAAAGGTGCCAGAAACCATGCATGCCTGCTTTCAGCTAATTGAAAATGAAATGTTCAAAGGGCCCTGGGTGTTAGGCGAAAACTACTCGGTCTGTGATCCTTACCTGTTCACCATATCCAATTGGTTGGAGGGGGACAGTGTTGATCTCAATGATTTTCCACAGATCGCAGAACATCATTGGCGTATGCGCGAGAGAGATGCGGTGAAACCCGTACTGGAGTTACACGGATTGTAAGCCAGGCTGGCTTATTCCTTTCTTACGTAGCGACCATCGAACCACGGCTCCCACACTTCCGAGTCGTGATTAAACTGTTCGAAGAATTGACGCACGCTGCCATCTTCATTTGGCGTCCAGGTGCCACGAAAATTCCACACTGCACCGGCAAAGTTGTAGATGCTGCCCTCCAGTACCATGGATTCACCGCGCAAACCGCCGACGATATCGATGGCGTAGGCACCACCCGATACCCATACCTGTCGCCACTCTCGAGTTACAGGATTGTAATAATTGAGACTGGTCCCGGTGCTGCCACCGGCACCGTTCCACGACTCCATCAACATGCACCCCGCTTCCATTTTCTGGATACTGTTTTCACCGGCGCGATTACCCGTGTTGTTATCGAAGACCTCCCACTCCCCTACCCAGAAATCGAAATCCCCGGATCCGGGTATTTCGCCACAACCAGCCGTTTGCGCCTGCGCAGTAGTGCCAAGCAACAGGACCAACACCAGGACACCAGAACTAAATTTCATCGCTGACTCCACTGAGAGGAAAAAGGTAACAGAATCAACATACTACAGCTTGGTTCAGGGTGCCAGTGCGGGAGCCACAGAAGCATTTGCAAAGGGACTGCAGAGTTGGCAACCTTGGGTGCAGAACAATCCAGAATAATATTGGAAAGTGGGGTTTGACCATGTCACTTAAGAACGTTCTTACTGCTTGTGTAGGTTTTTGTTTGATCTCTCTCGGCGCCAATGCTGCCGATATTTCGCGCGTCGGTACTTACGAGTTTCCGACTTCTACTAGCAACCCGGAAGCCCAGGAACAATTCATGCTCGGCGTGGGTTACCTGCATAGCTTTGGTACCACCCAGGCCCAGGAGGCCTTTCGGCGCGCCCAGGAACTTGATCCGGATTTCGCCATGGCTTACTGGGGTGAGGCTTTTACTTACCAGCACCCTTTCTTTGGTGCGCTCAGTGAAGGACCGGGTCAGGCGTTGATGAAACTGGCGCCGACTCCGGAGTTGCGCCTGGCCAAGGCACCCAATGACAAGGAAAAGGGTTACCTGAAGGCAGCTGAAGCTTACGCCATGACACCCGGCGGCATGCCGGAGCGCCGTATTGCCTGGAACAAGGCAATGGAGGAGCTCTACGAGAAATATCCCGATGACGATGAGGTTATGGCCTTCTACGTGGTCTCCACCCTCGCCGCTGCAGGCCATTCCGGTGACATGCGCGAGAGAATGAACATGAAAGCAGGTGCGCTGGCACTGGAGCTGTTCAAGAAAAATGACAACCATCCTGGCGCTGCCCACTACGTGATTCACGCCTTCGATGATCCCATTCATGCTCCGATTGCCCTGGAAGCGGCGTTGAAGTATCGCGATATTGCACCCGCGGTTTCTCATGCCCGCCATATGCCATCACATATTTTTATCCAGCATGGCATGTGGGACATGGTGGCAGAATGGAATGAATCTGCTTACCAGGTAGCAAGAGAACTATGGCGGCCGGGCGACGCCGTTGGTGAACAGAACCATGCAACTGACTGGGGCCAGTATGGTGATCTGCAAAGGGGGGACCTGGCACGTTCTGAATTGTGGATCCAGCGGGCTAGGGAAACACTCTCGGAGAACCCAGGTGATCGTCGTTCAGCCGGCACCCTGGCGATCATGGAAGCCCGGCATACCATCGAGACACGGCAGTGGAAGATTCATGATCTCAGCGATGACCTCGATGCAAACCAGCTTCTGGCCCTGGGCATGAGTGCCGCAAACCTGGGCGAGCTGGATCTGGCCGAACGAGTGGGCGAGCGCCTAGGGCAACTGGCCTCTGACAGCCCCAACAATGCTGACATGCAAATCATGCATGCGGAAGTCGTTGCGCTGGCCAAGTCCAAGCGGGCTGAAGAGCTGCTTAGAGAAGGACTCACCACCGATGGCCTGCCACAACAGGAAGAAGCACTAACACTGCTCAGAGAGGCTATTGCCCTGGAAGAGCGTGGCCGCCTGCCTAACGGCGCCGCATCGCCATTGAAGCCCGTGCACGAACTGGCAGGAGAGATTCACCTGACCTTTGGCTTGTCCCGGGAAGCAGCAGAAATGTTTGAAGCCTCACTGTTGCGTCTACCCAATCGGCCCCTGTCTGTGCTCGGCGCCGCGCGAGCCTATGCCGCAATGGGTGACAAGGAAAGAGCTGATGCTATGTACGAGCAGTTGTTATCCATCTGGAACGATGACTCCTGGGCACCGGTGCAGGAAGCCAAGCGCTTTGTCGCTGTGAACTAACAACATATAAGGAAGGCAGTGATGAAGAAGCAAGAACTGGAAAGAGTCGCAGGCAATGGCCTGATAAATCGCCGACACCTGTTGGGTCTCGGCCTTGGAGGTGCCGGCATGGCAGTTGCCAACTCGGTACTCGGTGCTGACGCGGGCCTGCAATTACAGATCCCTGACTGGTCACAACGACCGGGGCCCGGCGCCAGCCCCTATGGCAGTCGTTCGCCCCATGCCGAACACATGATGCGAATGTCAGGCAATCCCAACCCCACCTATCCCGGTGGCGGCGCATCGCGCTCTCCACTTCAGCACCTGCAGGGAACGATTACACCTAACGCCCTGCACTTCGAACGCCACCATGCCGGCATCCCGGATATTGATCCAGCCCAGCACAAACTGGTGATCAACGGCCTGGTACGACAACCACTGGTGTTCAACTATGAAGACTTATTGCGTTATCCCATGGTAAGCCGCATCTATTTCCTGGAATGTTCAGGTAACAGTGGCGCGGTCTTGCGAAGAGATACACCTGACCCTAATGGTACCGCGCAGAGCCTCCATGGCCTGGTGTCCTGTGCCGAATGGACCGGCATACCGCTCTCCACCCTGCTGGATGAAGCCGGTGTGCTGCCCGAGGCAAACTGGATCGCCGCGGTGGGTGCCGATGCTGCCAGCATGGGCCGCTCGGTGCCACTGGCCAAAGCACTTGATGATTCCATGCTTGCCCTGTTCCAGAACGGCGAGCCGGTGATGCCAGGACAAGGCTATCCCATGCGCCTGTTCAATCCGGGCTGGGAAGGCAATACCAGCGTGAAATGGCTGACCCAGATCAAGCTCACCAATGGACCAGTCAATTTCCGTGACGAGACCAGCAAGTACACAGACACCCTGCCCGATCGCAGCAGCCTGCAGTTCACCTTCCCCATGGGAGTGAAATCGCTTATCACGTCTCCTTCCGGACAGATGAGTCTGAACCAGCGCGGCATCTATCGCGTGACTGGTATCGCCTGGTCAGGTTCCGGCAGTATTCGCCGGGTAGAAGTCAGCGCCGATGGTGGACGAACCTGGGCGGATGCAATGATCGACAGCGAGCAGCATGAGAAAGCATTAACGCGATTCAGTATTCCCTGGGAATGGAATGGCGGAGATGCCATTCTGCAGAGCCGGGCTACCGACAGCGCTGGTAATGTTCAACCTACTCGCCAGTCGATTCTTGATGAACGTGGCCGTATCGCCACGTATCACTTCCACGGTATCCAAAGCTGGTCGGTTAACAATGCCGGGGAGGTGCGTGATGTACATGCTTAAGCGAATCGCATCTGTCGCAGCCCTGAGCCTCGTGGCTGCAATCCCCTTCCTTGCCAACTCCCAGGAAACTGTACGACTTGGCACCCCCGTCAGCCAGGATCAATTGGCAGACTTCGACCTGATCTCCGAGCCCAACGGCAACGGCTTCCCTGCTGGCAGTGGTACCGCACGCCAGGGCAAGGCGGTCTATGATGCCAATTGTGCCGCCTGTCACGCCGCAAATGGCGAAGGCATATCAGGAGCAACAGTTATCGTTGGTGGTGACATGCAATCGGAAGGCACGCCGCTGCGCACCGTGGGAAGTTACTGGCCATACGCCAGCACGGTATTCGATTTTGTGCGCCGTGCCATGCCGGCGGACCGTCCCAAGTCGCTAAGTGATGAGGAGGTTTACCAGGTCGTAGCCTATGTGCTGTTCATGAACGGCATCATCAGCGAAGACCAGGTGCTCAATGCGGATACTTTGCCGCAAATCGAGATGCCCAACGCCGACGGCTTTATTGACCGTAGTGCTGTCCATTGAGTTGCATGTCGAAATCTGACAATTGCTTCAATATGTAATAACGGTGGGATTACCTATTCGAGAGATTCGTAAGGTAATCCCACGTAGTTCTCAGCGATAGTTTTCAATCCCGCTTCAGACGAGGTGAAATAATCCAGTTCCGCCAACTGAATACGATGATTGAATGGGTTGTCATCGAACTTGTGCAGCAAGCTGGTCATCCACCAGGAAAAGCGTTCAGCTTTCCAGATTCGACGCAGACATACTTCTGAGTAGCGCGGGATCAATTCCGAACGGCCCTCCTTTATAACCCCGGTGAGCAAGCTGTACAAGATTGCGATATCACTGGCAGCCAGGTTCAGGCCTTTTGCGCCCGTGGGCGGCACGATATGCGCCGCGTCACCCGCCAGGAACAAGCGGCCGTATTGCATGGGCTCTGCAACGAAGCTGCGCAGTGGCGCGATACTCTTCTCGATAGCAGGGCCGCGCACCAGCCTGGCAGCATCGGATTCCGGTAGGCGCTGACACAGCTCGTCCCAGAATCGCTCATCAGACCAGTCCTCCGCCTTCTGCTGTGCATCCACCTGTATGTAGTAGCGGCTGCGAGTAGCGGAGCGCATGCTACACAGAGCGAAGCCACGTTCATGATTGGCATAGATCAACTCATCGGATACAGGTGGTGTCTCTGACAGCAAGCCCAACCAGCCAAAGGGATAAATCCTCTCGTATTCTTTGAGTATGTTGGTGGGAATCGTCTTCCGTGACACGCCATGAAATCCATCACAACCGGCGATGTAGTCACAGTCGATCCGCAAGTCTTCTCCTTCGCAACTGAATGTAATCGCGGGCGCATCACTATCGACTTCGTGCAACTGCACATTGTTTGCGCTGTAGTACGCTGGCGCAGCACTCGCCGAACGGGCATCCATTAAGTCCCTGGTGAGTTCTGTCTGGCCGTATACCATCACGGTAGAGCCACCAGAATATTTTTCCAGATCTACACGAACCCGCTGTCCAGCAAAGGCGAGATCGAAGCCAGTATGGATCAGTCCTTCCTGATCCATGCGCTCTGCAACACCTGCCTCGCGCAACAGCTCAACCATACCCTGCTCCAGCACACCGGCACGAATGCGCGACAACACGTGTTCACGTGTTTGTCGTTCGATGATGACGTTGTCTATGCCCTGCCTGCTGAGAAGCTGGCCAAGCAGCAAACCTGCGGGGCCGGCACCAACTATGCCTACCTGGGTTTTCACGGAAATCTCTGCTTTCTCTTTGTTTTTCTTCTGGCGAGTTGAGCATTATGGCAACCCAAAACAATGCTCACAATGCCATTAGGCGCCATCACTGGGCATCTGTTAAGCTTGAAAACGGATTGAACACTGGAGGGCAACACAAGTGGCCAGCGAGTTGACGACACAGGAATTGCTAGAACTTGGGATGAAGACACGGCGTGAGGTGCTTGGGGATGACTACGTCAACAGCGCTGTTAGTTCTACCGCTGACTTCGATCAGGACTTCCAGGAGTTGCTGACCACCTCAGCCTGGGGCTCGCTCTGGTCCAGGGAGACCATGAGCAAACGGGACCGAAGCCTTATTACTATCACACTGCTCGCCTGTTTGGGCCACCATGAAGAACTTGCCTTACATCTGAAAGCTACCGAGAATACCGGACTAAGCAAAGCCGACATCAGTGAAGCTTTTTTACACCTGGCAATCTACGGTGGTATTCCCGCAGCGAGAAACGCCTTCCGGGTAGCGAAAGAAGCTCTCGAAATAAGCTGAAGCAGCGACCCAATAACAATAAGAACCAGGAACGCGCACTTCGAACATGTCGATCATTGACCGCTCCCAACATCCCCCTGCTATTTACCCGGACTACAAGTCATCCTTGTTGCGAGGACCAAAGCAGTCTGAGATCGAGCTTTCTGATCTCTATAAAGGAAGCAACAACAGCCCGGCACTGGAAACAACCGGCGCACTACTAAACAAGTTTTCTGCCTCTGAACTCGATCGTGATCTCACCCGCAACGCCACGCGCGGAGGTATGCCCCTGGGTGAACGCATCGTTGTCTCTGGCAAGGTGACAGATCAGTGGGGCAAGCCCGTTCGAGGCGCCCTTATCGAAATATGGCAAGCCAACGCCAGTGGACGCTATGCCCACAAGGTCGACAATCATGACGCGCCGCTGGATCCAAACTTCCAGGGTGCGGGGCACTGCATTACCGACAATGATGGTGCTTATCGCTTCTATACAATCAAGCCGGGAGCCTATCCCTGGCAGAATCACCCCAATGCCTGGCGGCCACAGCATATTCATTTTTCTGTGATCGGTAATTGCCTTGGCAGCCGCCTAGTGACTCAGATGTACTTCCCTGGCGATCCGCTACTGGATTGGGATCCGATTTTTCAATCTGTGCCCAAGCCTGCAGCTCCCCGTTTAATCTCTCATCTTGATTTAGGAATAACCGAACCCGACTTTGCGCTCGGTTACCATTTTGATATTGCACTGGCGGGGTCTCTTGTCACGCCTGCGGACGATCCGGAGCAGCATCGCTAATGTCTGATTCCGTTTCTCATCCGCAAACACCTTCCCAGACGACCCCCCAAACGCCTTCCCAGACAATAGGCCCGTACTATGCAATTGGGTTAACTAATTCCAATGCGCACATCGAACACCAGGGAGCCGTCTCCAATAAGATTGCTGGCGATGGTGAGAGCATTGAAATAACCGGCAAGGTTTTCGATGGCAATGGTGATGCGGTGTCAGACGCGATGATCGAAATCTTCCAGGCAGATTGTAACGGCCGCACCGATGCGACGGATTTCCTTGGCCTTGCCCGCAGCGAGACTGGTGAATCCGAAGACCACAGCTTTCACTTCGAGACAATAAAGCCCGGCGCTCTCAGTGCGGATGAAGCGCCCTACATCTCGGTAATCGTTTACCTTCGCGGCCTGTTGTTGCAGACCTACACGCGCATTTATTTTTCCGATGAAATGACAGCCAATGACAAGGATCCTGTGTTCAGCCAGCTGCCAGCGTCTCGTCGGGATACGCTAATTGCTACGCGTCATTCCACTGAACAAGGCCTGTACCAGTTTGATATTCACATGCAGGGAGAGCGGGAAACGCTCTTCTTCAAGGTTTAATAGTCCATGACTCAGACACAGCGAGACAATTCCTGTGGTTAGCGCCCTCGATTCAACAATCTCGGGCAGTACCTATGCCGATCCGGATATCGCCGCGTGTTTCAGTGACGAGGCCGAGATTGAAGCCTGCCTGGCATTCGAGATTGCCCTGGCACAAGCACAGGAAGAATTGGCAATCATTCCTGGTGACAGTGCAGGAATCATTGCCAAGCAGTTAGAACAAGCGACTGTTGATATTGCCGCTCTGGCAGAAGGCTTCGCCAAAGACGGCATCATTATCCCCACACTGCTTGCTTCCCTGCGCTCACAACTGCCACAAGAGATCGCCTCCTTTCTTCACTATGGTGTGACCAGCCAGGACGTAATCGATAGCGGACTTATGCTGAGACTCAAGACAGTCTGTGATCACCTGCTGAACAAGAACAGAACGCTTAACGATCAACTGAATTCCCTGGCACAGCAGCATCGCCATACAATTACTATTGCGCGGACACGAAACCAGAATGCTGCGCCCACAGTGTTCGGGCTCAAGCTCGTGAACTGGCTAGTTCCCTTGCAAAGACAGCATGCTCGACTCGAGAACATGCTGCCGCAACTGCTGACGCTGCAGCTCGGCGGCGCCGTGGGAACAATGTCCGCACTGGGCCCGAACGCGACTGAACTCAACGCGTTGCTGGCAGAAAAACTTCAGCTTCATACCACTGACTCTCCATGGCATGTGCAACGAGACAGTGTTGTCGAGTTTGGCAACTGGCTCGCCACCACAGCCGGCCTGGTCGGCAAGATCGGCCAGGACATGCTGCTGTTATCGCAATCGGAAGTCGGCGAGCTGCGTTTCAAAGGCAGTGGCAAATCATCCACGTTGCCTAACAAGAATAATCCCGTGCTGCCCGAGTTCCTGGTCGCACTCGCCAGCTATTGCCAGTCACAGGCAAACACATTGAGTCAAACACTGCTTGCCAACAACGAACGAGACGGCGTGAGTATGGCCATCGAGCATCTGACCTTGGCTCCCCTGACCTGCGCTGCTGGCGCCAGCCTTTCCCTGGCATCCCGGGCCATCGACACAATGGAAGTCGATACCCAGGCAATGGATGCAAATATCAAACGCGACCAGGGGCGAATGCTTGCCGAAGCCGCATCCTTTGCATTGAGCTCCCTCATGGACAAGACAGCAGCAGCGAAACTCGTTGCCGATGCCTGCTCTTCTTCGTTAAGCAATGGGACGCACATGATAGATGAACTGAGCACTATGGTTGAGGCGGAGCTGGATTGGAATTCCCTGAAAGATCCAGGTAATGCACTGGGGCAGGCGCAAGAAATAATCGACAGGGCATTGGCCCAATGAGCAATTGTTATGAATAACGACATCGTCGCCTCCCTGAAGCAGGGACCCATGCGGCCGGTTCAAATACTGGCGGTTACCATCTGTATCGTGATCAACATGCTGGATGGTTTCGATGTGTTAGTGGTGTCGTTTACCGCACCAGTGATTTCCGGGGAGTGGGGGCTGGAACCCCAGGCCATTGGCGTGCTGTTAAGTTCAGGCCTGTTTGGCATGTCAGCGGGATCCCTGTTCATAGCGCCAATTGCGGATCGCATCGGCAGGCGCAATGTGATCCTCTGGTGCCTGGTAATTATCAGCCTCGGCATGCTGGCATCGGCATTCACCAACTCCGTCACCCAACTTGCAACAACCCGCGTCATTACCGGACTGGGCATAGGAGGGATGCTGGCCAGCATTACCACCATTACCGCCGAATACTCTTCCGAGAAACGCGAGGGTTTTGCCATCAGCCTGGTGCAGTCAGGTTATCCAATAGGCGCCACCATCGGCGGCACCATCGCAGCGTTTCTAATCATTACCTATGGCTGGCGATCAGTATTCATTTTCGGTGCGAGTTGTTCTGCGCTGATGATCCCGGTGGTTTATCGTTTCCTGCCCGAGTCGCTGGAATATCTACTGGAAAGGAAACCGGACAACGCACTGGCAAAAGTAAACGCTCTGCGTACGCAGCTAGGGGAAGCCCAACTTGATGCTCTGCCGGATATTCAACGCAATGAAAATGAAAGCGGTAATATCCTGGGCCTGGTCAATTCGCACTTACGCACACCAACACTTCTCATGTGGTGTGCTTTTTTCATGGTGATGTTTAGCTTTTACTTTGTACTCAGCTGGACCCCAACCCTGCTCGCGGATGCAGGGCTTCGGGTTGAAGAAGGTATTTCAGGTGCGGTACTGATGAACATAGGCGGCATTATTGGCGGCACGACACTGGGTTTCCTCACCGCAAAATTCTCAGTGCACAAACTCACGGGAGCGTACATGGTTATTTGTGCCATATTTATGACCGTGTTTGGCTTACTGGAAGTCAATCTCGGAATTATGCTCGTCGTAGGATTTGTTATCGGGTTCTTCGTATTTGGTTCGATGATCGGCTTGTACAGCATTGCGCCTTCAATCTATCCAGCCAGTGTACGAAACACGGGCATGGGTTGGGCCATTGGCGTTGGACGGTTTGGCGGGATCATCGGGCCAGCGGCAGCGGGATTCCTGTTATCACGAGGCTGGTCCGGAGCCGATTGCTTTATCGCATTCTCAGTTCCCCTGCTCATCGCAATGGTCGCGATACTTACGCTGCAATCAAAGTCGGCAACACAGGCTGCGGCAAGCCCGGCCTGATCCGATCCATGTCAGCGACAATATGTCGCTGATATTTGGCCGCTCAGACTGCAATAAAGTGTAATAACATCTTGCACTTGGCGCTTCAGCGCCTAGTATTCCCCAATCCAGAAAAAGCCAACAAAAAACAGGCCTAATCCATGAAGATGTCGCAGTTGTGCCTCAAAGGCGCAGTATTTACGTTCGCCTTACTCGCAGTCTCCCTCACTCACGCACAGATCAACATGGATGGCATCACCATTGCCCGTATCAGTGGTGAACCGACACTGGAAGATTTTGCTGGCATGGCGCCCACAACCGCGCTGGCTCGCTCCATGACCAGGGTGGAGAATTTCGTCCAGCGCCTGCCCGATGACGGCGATCCCGCCTCCCAGCGCACGGAAGTTTTCATTGGCTATGACGCCAACCGCTTCTATGCCGTGTTTCTGGCCTTCGATGAAAATCCGGCACAGATTCGCGCCAACATGTCCTCGCGAGAGAATATCGATGAAGATGATATCGTCGAGCTCACCATCGATACCTTCAACGATCAACGCACAGCGTTCTCGTTCCGCACTACTGCACTTGGTTTGCAATGGGACGCGCGCTGGACTGAGGGCTCTTCGCGACGTGCCGGTTTCGATACCACGCTTGAAGCAGTCTGGGACAGCGACGGCCAACTAACCGATCAGGGCTACATGGCATCCATGTCGATTCCCTTGAGCAGCCTGCGCTTCAATGATGACGATGAACAAACCTGGCGAATTCAATTCGGTCGCATCATACCCCGCCTCAATGAGGAAGCTTACTGGCCACCCTACTCTATCGATATCGTTGGCCGCCTGAACCAGACCGCCTTACTGCGTGGAATTCGTGATGTGGATTCCGGCAATAACTACCAGATCGTTCCATTCATCTTTGCCAGGGAACTGGATGCACTGGACACAGGTGCGATTGGTGGACCCGCATTCGATACCAGCAGCGAACAGGACGTAGGTGTCGATGCGAAATTCGTTTTCAATGACACCTGGGTACTCGATGTCACCTTAAACCCGGATTTCAGCCAGGTGGAGTCGGACCAGCCTCAGGTGACTGTAAACGAACGCTTCGAGGTGCAGTTTCCCGAACGTAGACCCTTCTTCATCGAGAACGCCGACTTCTTTGCCACCGATTCAACCCTGGTCTTTACCCGCCGCATTGTCGACCCAGAAGGTGGCATCCGTTTCACCGGCCGCTCTGGCAACTACGGCTTTGGCTCCATCCTGATCAATGATGAAGCTCCGGGACAGAATCGTGCAGTCGGCGATCCCCTGGCGGGAGAGAAAGCGAATATCGGCATCATCAGGGGCTACCGCGATATATCAGAGCAGGACCGTGTGGGCTTCCTGGCGACCACCAGGGAACTGGGAGATGGTTATAACCGGGCTGCATTGATTGATGGTCGCTTCCGCTTCGGCGAAAACTGGCAGACCCAGATCGAAGTCGTGGGTACTGAAACAGATCCCCGTGGCGGCGGAGAAAAATACACGGGCTACCAGCGCAATGTGCAGATTAACCGCACCGGCCGACTGCTGAATACCCATACTCACTTCATCGAGGCATCACCGGGCTTCAGGACGGAACTGGGTTTCCAGAATCGTTTCTTCCGCGCCGACACCTCAGGCATCCACCAGCGAGTGGCACTGAATTTTTATCCGCAGAATTCCTCGATCAATTCCTGGAATGTGGCTGGCTTTGGGGTATACCTTGAAGACAACAATGGCACCAAGATTTTCTCGCAACTCGGCCCAAGCGCATCACTGCAATTCGACACATCGCGCTATGACATCGGCTGGACAGACTTCTCGGAAATCTTGCGCCCGGGCGACTATCCAGGGGTAGTAACACCACGGGTGTTCAAATACGACAACATCAACTTTGGCTATCGCAACAACATGCTGAATGAGGTGGACTTTCGTGTCAGCTACCGCACCGGTACCGCTCTTAACCTGGTGCCACCGGTCGGGTCCTTGCCCAGTATTGCCGATACCAACCGCATCGATGTGGACCTGCTCCTGCGTCCCTTCGATCGTCTGCGCATCAACAACACCTACCTGTACACAGAGCTGGAGACTCGCGGCACAGGCAGGAAGATATTCTCCAATGAGATCTTCCGCAGCAACTGGAACTACCAGTTTACCAAGGAGCTGTCTCTGCGATTCATTGCCCAATATGAAGACACCGACGCAGATCTCTCTCGATTGACTGACGACAAGAATCTCAACTTTGACTTGCTGTTGCGTTACGTGATCAATCCCTGGTCGGCATTCTATGTTGGCTACAACAGCAACCAGAGCAACTTCGATATCGCCGAGATGGAAGGTGAGCGGGAACTGATCGTCACCGACGATCTCAAGCGTGATGGCGACCAGTTCTTCGTGAAATTTTCCTATCTGCTGCAGCGCTAGGCGCTTGCTCGTGCGGGAAAGTGTCCCGATGGCCCAATTATCTAGGCCATACGCCTCAACGCTGCATGTTTGTCTATGAATTGATGCTTCAGCGCGGCGAGGATATGAACAGCAATCGCTGCCTTTAGCAGATTCGCACTCAGCCCGTGAATATTGTGAAAGATGTTACGCAGCGTCTCGTTGTCCGATAGGGTGATATTGATCACGCCGAACACGCGCACATCCATATCAAAGAACATGCCCTGCAAGAGCCCACTCAACACCATCATCACGACCAGTATATAAAAGGCCAGATGCAATCGCCTGCTCCAGGCTTTCTCCCAGTCCTGCAGTACAGCAAATGGCGCAACTGCTCGCTGCAATCTCAGGCGCAAGCGATACAGCATCAGGCAGAGGATGATTATGGCACCCCCGGAATGGAAGCCAAGGATGAAAAGCTTTTCCTCCCCCTCGGCCTCTTCCACCAATTCCCCGCTAACGAATAGCCAGAACAGCAATAAGACTGCCAAGAGCCAATGCAGGATTTTCTGCGCCCGTGAGTAAGATTCATTCATATGCCTACCCCATTTATCCAGTTATCCACCATTCCCTAATAGACCAACACTAAGGGAAGATGTTCCTCACTATAACGCAAGGGAGATGGCGCAATTTGATGCATAACAAAGGTTCACAGCAGCAGTGGAATAGGCTAGTTTTGCAGCCATAACAACAAGAACAGGTTCTCCTCATGGCTGGACTCCTCTCCAAACAGCGCATCATTGCAGCCCCCGACTACAACCGCTGGCGTGTGCCACTGGCATCGATAGCCATTCACTTATGTATCGGTTCTGTCTACGCCTGGAGCATCTACAATCCTTCCCTGATTCGGGTGCACGGCGTGGTGACCAGCGCAGCGGATGACTGGAGTCTGAGTGAGGTAGTCTGGGTATTCACAGTCGCCATCGTATTCCTCGGCCTGGCAGCCGCATTTGCAGGCAAATGGCTCGAAGACGTGGGCCCGCGAAAGGTTGGCGTAGTGGCTGCCTGCTGCTGGGGCGGCGGCTACCTGGTCGGCGCAGTCGGCATCATGACCCATCAGCTGTGGCTGCTGTACCTGGGATATGGCGTCATCGGCGGCTGCGGCCTGGGCCTGGGTTACGTGTCGCCAGTGAGCACACTGATACGCTGGTTCCCTGACCGCCGCGGCATGGCAGCGGGAATGGCAATTATGGGGTTTGGCGGCGGCGCTATGATCGGCACACCGATGAAGGAATATTTCATTCGCCTGTTCTATCGTGCACCCGAATATCTCGGCACCCAGGAACAGGTCTCCCTGATTACCGAAGCCGGCAGACGCTTCGCACAGATCGGCAATGAATTAAGAGAAGTTGTTATCGTTGGCGCAACAGAAGCGAGGGATATGACCCTGCCGGGACCGGAAGGTGTCTACGTGGTTGATACTGGCGCTGCCGGCGTAGCCGAAGCGTTCGTGGTTATCGGGGTGATCTACCTGGTGGTCATGTTGATTGCCGCGTTCTCCTATCGTTTACCGGCACCGGACTGGAAGCCAGAAGGCTGGGTCGAACCCGATGAAGAGAGCCGTGGCGGACTGATTACCAATCGCCATGTGGACATCGATCAGGCTTTAAAGACGCCCCAGTTCTATCAACTGTGGATCGTCCTCTGCCTGAACGTGACTGCTGGAATTGGCGTACTCGGTGTTGCCCGCACCATGATCACCGAGATTTTTGGCAGCTCTCTGCCGGAGGTGGTCGATACGGCCTTTGCTGCAACCTACGTTGTGATGATCAGTGCGTTCAACATGGTAGGCCGCTTCCTGTGGGCAAGCGCGTCTGACTATATAGGCAGGCGCAACACCTATTGGGTGTTCTTTGTTCTCGGCATTCTCCTCTACCTGTCGATACCCTGGACCGCACAGCAGGTCAGCGTTAGTCCATCCGTCGTGTGGCTGGTGTATTTCTATGCCGCAACCATGATCATCTTCACCATGTACGGTGGTGGTTTTGCCACTATCCCAGCCTATCTCGCAGATATTTTTGGCACGCGCTATGTGGGCGGCATTCACGGTCGTCTGCTTACAGCATGGAGTACCGCCGGTGTACTGGGACCACTGGCCATCACCTCCCTGAGACAGAACTCGGTGACCAATGCCATCAATGACTTGGTGACAGTCATCGATCCTGCTGTTTTTCAGAATCAGTTCGGCGCACCGGTTGCGCAACTGGAGGAGCTGGTTGCGCAGAACACCGTAACCATTGCAAGGCTGATGGAGATCGCACCGCCGGGCACCACCGATCCAACTAGTGGTCTGTATAACTCCACCATGGTGCTCATGGCGGTTCTGCTGGCTATAGCGCTGGTCAGTAATGCGCTGATGAAGCCGGTTGATGCTCGCCACTATATTGCTGATTAGTTAGCACCGGAATCGAATAAGCCATGACTCAGGCTCTGGCAAGGGCGATAATAGCGCCCGCTTCAACAATTTGATTACCCATGGAAGAATTGATCGAACAGGCTCGCGCCGTCGTCCAGCACAGCTATGCGCCGTTCAGCGAGTTCCGCGTAGGTGCTGCTGTCCGTGATGAACAGGGCCGCATCCACACAGGCGTGAACGTGGAAAACAGCTCATACGGGCTCACCCAATGCGCCGAAAGGTCTGCCATCTGCACAGCTATCGGTGCCGGTGCCCGGAACATCACCGCTGTTGTGGTATACACACCGACAGACACACCACATCTGCCTTGCGGCGCCTGTCGCCAGGTCATCCGTGAGTTCGGCGCCGATGCAAAAATTCTCTCTGTTTGCGATACTGATGCCTGCGAAGAACACACTATTAGCGAACTGCTACCCAAGAGCTTTGTGCTGGATAGCGACTAGGCAGAATCAAAGTTACGGACACGATGAGCGGCGAAATCAAAAGACTGAAACTGAGTGATCTGCAGAACGATCACGATACGTTCATCAATGAACTGTACACCGGTCTCAAGGAATATGGTTTTGTAATTCTGCAGGAACACAGCATCAACAAGGCCAAACTCGACCGCGCTTACGACTTGGTAAAGCAACTGTTCGAATTACCTGACGAGGTAAAGATGCAGTATGACAGTGGGCCAGGTGGTGCTCGCGGCTATACTGCATTCGGACGGGAAAATGCCAAGGGCAACCCTCATGCGGATCTGAAAGAGTTTTGGCATATCGGGCAGAACGTGCCCACCGACAGTCAATATTTCAGTATTTATCCTGCCAATGTGTGGCCAAGAGAGATTCCGGAGTTTAAGGAATTTTTCCAGCAGTTCTACCAGGACCTCGAAACACTCGGGAAAACCATGCTGGAAGCACTGGGCGAGGCCATGGGACTGGAAAAAGAATTTTTCCGCGACATGGTCACCGATGGCAATTCAATCTGTCGCCTGCTGCACTACCCGAGTCTGAAAGGACTCGATGCCTCCAAGTCAATGCGCGCAGCCGCCCACGCCGACATCAACCTGCTGACCCTGCTGGTTGGTGCGACCGATTCAGGTCTGGAACTGCTGGATCGTGACGGCAAGTGGATGCCAGTAGTAAGCGATGAAGACGAAATCGTACTCGATACCGGTGACATGATGTCACGGCTCACCAATGATGTGTTGCCATCAACTATTCATCGGGTAGTAAACCCACCAAACCAGGATAGCTCACGCTTTTCCATGCCCTTCTTTCTTCATCCCCACAGCAATGCCAGCCTTGCTTGCCTGCCCCAGTGCGCCGGACCAGGAGGATCGAAATATCCACCCATCACCGCTGGTGAATTTCTCGAGCAAAGACTCGTCGAGATTGGTCTCAGGAAAGAACAGTAACTAGCCGAGCGACAGGAAGAAGCCGGCAATCGCCGCACTCATCAGGTTCGCCAGGAAGCCGGCAAAGACAGCACGCAGGCCCAACTCGGCAATATCGCTACGACGATTTGGCGCCATCATGCCGACACCCCCTAACACGATCCCTATGGAAGAGAAGTTGGCAAATCCGCAGAGCGCAAAAGTCACAATCGCCTGCGCACGCTCACTCATTTCTGTCATCTGGCTGGTGAACTCCACGTAGGCGACAAACTCATTAAAAACCAGCTTCTGGCCAATCAGGCTGCCTGCCACACGAGTCTCCTCCCAGGGGATACCAACAATAAATGCGAGCGGCTGAAACACATACCCCAGCACTAGCTGCAGCGACAGCTGATCAAATCCAACGAAGCTACCCAGCCAGCCCAACAATGTATTGAGCAAGGCAATCAGGCCCACAAACGCCAGCACCATCGCTCCCACGTTCAGCGCCAGGGTCATACCACTACTGGCACCGGCTGCTGCCGCGTCGATAACATTGACGTGTTCTTCAAAATTCAGCTCAATTTCCTTGTCTTCGTTCTTGATTGTTTCTGTCTCAGGCAATAGCAACTTCGCCATCAGGAAACCGCCCGGGGCTGCCATGAAGCTGGCCGCCAGCAGGTACTGAATCTCTACTCCCAGGAGCACATATCCTGCCAGCACTGAGCCGGCCACCGTGGACATGCCGCCAACCATGATGGCAAACAGTTCCGAGCGGGTCATGCTGGCGATATAGGGCTTCACCACCAGCGGCGCCTCAGTCTGACCGACGAAAATATTTGCGGTCGCTGACATGGATTCCGCCTTGCTGGTGCGCAGCAGCGCGCGCAAGCCACCACCGATGACTCGAATCAGCCAGCCCATGACGCCCAGGTAGTAGAGCACAGATACCAGTGCAGAAAAGAACACCAACACAGGAAGTACATGAAAGGCGAAGATAAAGCCCACTTCGAAGGCGCCAATTGGCCCAAATACGAAATCGATACCATCCTGTGCGTTATCCAGAATACTCGACACACCTGTCGAGATCGCATTGAGGATCGTCACTCCAGGCGGCAGGTACAGCGCAATGCCACCGAGGATAAACTGCAGTAGCAAAGCGAAGCCCACGGTGCGCCAGTTGACATGGGCACGGTGTGCGGAGAGACCGTAGGCAATGGCAAACAATGTCGCGATGCCGAGCAAGCTAATCAGGGAATCCATAGGTTTCGCTTTCCTTTATTGCTGGTTAATCCTGCTCAGGGAACAGGTAGCCTCGTTGTTCCAGTTCCTGCCGCACCCGGCTCGCCATTGACTCCGCCGGGTCCTGCCCGGAAAGCACCAGGTGTGCGTGCTCGCGCGTGGGTTCGATGTGTTCATGAAACATCGGCCTCACCGTGGCCTCAAACTGCTCGGTCACCGATTCCGGGCTCCTGCCCCTTTCCTCACAATCCCGCTGCATGCGACGCTGAAGACAAACATCCAGCGGCGTGTCCACGAACAAGCTTAAATCATAATGCTCTCGCAGGCTCTGGTGACTGAGCAAGAGAATTCCTTCCAGGATCAGCAGGTGCGTCGGCTCGATCTGACGAGTCTGCTCGCTGCGGGTATGACGGGTATAGTCATAGGTGGGCGCATTGACTACCTCTCCCGCTTTAAGTCGCAGCAGATGCTCAAGCAGTAGCTCATGCTCGAGCGCAGACGGGTGATCATAGTTGACCTGTTGCCTCTGCGCCTCTGGCACGTGGGCCTGGTCATGGTAATAGGAATCTTCAGCCAGAATATCGACTGCCACTCCAGGAAAGGAATTCTGCATCTCCCGATACAGGGATCGCGCCAGATAGGTCTTGCCGGAACCCGATGGGCCGGTGATTGCTATGATGCTGGTAGCCAATCATTCATCCTTAGTGCGTCACGCCAAACCCTGCAATTATTTCCCGCCTTCAGAGCCTAGTCAAAAGCTCTGTTATCTCACCAACATGGGGGAATCGCTGGACCTCGAACTTGGAGAATACCAGGCGCCCATCCACTTCCACGTCGAAGATGCCTCCGCCGCCACCGATCAATTCGATTTCACGATCGTCTGCATCAATCTCGGCAGACACACGGTCCGCTTCCGGTCTGTAGTTTCAGGCCGTACAGTAGCTGATTCGAATCTTCATCACTCAATCTCCGATTGGGGCAGAGGGTTCATTTTCCTGTAATATGGTCGTGGCAAGCTCCACATGTTATCAGGCTGCCAAGGGAATTATCATGCACAAATCGATCACCACCTTAACCTGCTCCTCTCTTCTGCTGCTCGCCGCGCACTCGACCATAGCGCAAGACAATGCCCAGGAGTGGTTTGCCGCAGGCCAGGAAGCGGTAGCCCGCAGCCTCGCCCAGCGCAGAAATGCAAACACCGAGGGTGTTGCCCGCAACGTGATACTTTTCATCGGCGATGGCATGGGAGTATCCACGGTCACCGCGGCACGCATATTCGAGGGCCAGTTGCGTGGCGAAACCGGAGAGGAAAACCTGCTCAGCTTCGAGCGCTTCCCTAGTGTCGCTCTGTCCAAGACTTACAACACCAACGCCCAGGTGGCAGACTCAGCTGGCACCATGTCTGCCATGGCTACCGGTATCAAGACCGATGCCGGAGTCATCAGCGTAAACCAGGATGTGATTCGTGGTGATTGCGACAGCCAGTTGGGCAATCAGACACTCACCTTCCTTGAGAGGGCCGAAATGCGCGGACTTGCAACCGGTGTCGTGAGCACAGCGCGACTCACCCATGCCACCCCCGCAGCAAACTATGCCCATATCATGGACCGGGATTTTGAAGACGATGCAGATGCGGAACGCTTTAGTAATCCAGGCGATTGCGCGGACATCGCCAGCCAGCTCATCGATTTTGGCAGCTCGGTGTTTGGCAGCGATGGGCTGGAAGTAGCAATAGGCGGCGGACGCACCAGCTTCCTGCCAAATACAGTTACCGATCCAGAGTACAACATGCCAGGAGCGCGGCTGGACGGTCGTAACCTGGCAGCAGAGTGGGAACAGCTGGAACCTAACAGCCATTATGTGTGGAACAAGGAGCAGTTCGATGCTATTGATCCGGCAAGCACTGATCACCTGCTGGGACTGTTTCAGCCCTCACACCTGCAATACGAATATGACCGCCCCAACGATGCAGCCGGCGAACCCAGCCTGAGTGAGATGACCGCGAAGGCGATTGAAATTCTGAGCAAGAACAGCGAGGGCTTTTACCTTACCGTTGAGGGTGGCCGTATTGACCACGCCCACCATGCCACCAATCCCTACCGCGCCCTGGTAGACACGGTAGCGTTTTCCAACGCAATTCAAACCGCGGTTGAGATGGTCGACCTGAGCGAGACGCTGATTATCGTGACCGCCGATCACAGCCATGTATTCACTATCGCTGGTTATCCCCAGCGCGGCAATCCGATACTGGGCAAGTCTGTTGGCCTGGATCGCGCTGGTGAGCCACTCCAGGAGCCATCTCTGGCCAGCGACGGCATGCCCTATACCACGCTTGGCTATGCCAATGGCCAGGGTTACGAGGCGGGTTTGGAGAACCATACTGGTGGACGTGCCGATCTTTCAGCGGTGGATACCACCGATCCGGAATTCCATCCCCAGGTTACTGTCCCAATGGGAGGCGAAACCCACGCCGGAGAAGACGTTGCCATCTACGCAATTGGTCCGGGCTCAGACCTGATTCGTGGGGTGATGGAGCAGAACGTGATCTTCCACGTGATGATGGAAGCCAGCCAAATGGACCAGCGCTAGGCGATCAACTCTCTTGCAAGGTGCCAGCGAAGATATCCAGTGCTCGCTGCAGATGCTCGTCAGACACATTCAGCGGTGGCAGCAGTCGAATCATGTTGTCACCGGCCGTGCCTACCAATAATTTATTTGCGCGTAATCGAGATTGCATCTCTGTGTTTGACAATACGCACTTCACGCCTATCATCAAGCCAAGACCGGTAACCGAATCCAGCGCGGCAGGATAATCTGCAATCAGCTTCTCGATACCTTCCTTGAGCATCGCACCTTTGCGAGTCACCTCGGGCAACAACTCAGGCTCCAGCACCAGATCAAGAATCGCATTGCCTACCGACATGGCCAGGGGATTGCCACCAAAGGTACTGCCGTGAGTTCCGACGACCATGTGCTTGCCAACTTCTGCCGAGGTCAGGCAGGCGCCAATAGGAAAGCCGCCGCCCAGGCCCTTGGCCAAAGACATGATGTCAGGAGTTATGCCGAAATGTTCATGAGCGAACAGTTTGCCAGTACGAGCCATGCCACACTGCACCTCATCGAGCATCAGCAACAGACCATGCTCGTCACAGAGCGCGCGTAGCGCCTGGATAAATTTAGTGCTCACCGGCCGAATACCACCCTCGCCCTGCACTGGCTCAACGATGATGCCGGCAGTGTTTTCACCAATCGTCGCTTTGACGCCTTCTATATCTCCCCATTCCACCTGATCAAATCCATAATCAGTCGGAATAAAGTTTTTGGTGTGGGCAGGATTGCCTGCGGCAGCGAGGGCCGCGATGGTTCGTCCGTGGAAGCTGTTGCTGAATCCGATAAGACGAAATCGTTCTGGCTTGCCCACGCTGGCCTGGTAACCACGCACAGCCTTGATACCTGCCTCAATGGCTTCGGTTCCGGAATTGGCAAAGAACACCTGGTCAGCGAAACTGTTCTCGACCAGCCGTTTGGCCAGTCGTTCACCCGCGGGAATCCGGAACAGATTGGACAGGTGCCAGAGTTTGCCCGCCTGCTCCTGCAACGCGTCCACCAGATGAGGGTGGGCATGGCCAAAACTGGTCACCGCAATGCCGCTGAGAAAGTCCAGGTAAGCAACGCCCTCCTCGGTGAATAACTCACTGCCGCGTCCATGGCTGAAAAGCAGGTCTTCAGGTGGACTATAGTTGGGCCACAAGGCGCCCCTGGGGTCGTCTTGCATGGCCTCGGCATTGCTTGGCTGTTGCGCTGGCTGGTTCACTTGCAACTCCATGGGCTGGCTGGAAGTGGAAAGAAGTCGAAAAAGGGCGCATAGGGTACAGGAAATTGGGGGGCGTCGTCATGTCCCTGCTGTAAGGAAGTGTGTTCGCCAATGGCCAGGATTGAATGAATTCAGGGGAATCCCTGAACGCAGCGAAAAAAAACGCTCATATCATTTTCATGATATGAGCGCCAACTTGTAAAAGGGGCCCAAAATAAGGCCCAAGATACAGGAATCTTTTGGTTGATGAGCCTGTCTACCGAGGGAGAGTATCGGGACTATGGCACATCAGATTCCCCGTGGTGTTATATACAGCATTAACCGTGCCAGAATTTTCGACCAGAATTCGGGCCGTTCAGGCCGGATAGAGACGATTAATCGGCCAGTGACTGTGCAAAGGGCAATTTTCTGCACTAATTGCACGCAATATGATGGATCATCCACTCATGCCCAGACCCGTCGTTGTATTGCTGTCTTTAATGCTTCTCCTGGTGACTGCCGCCGGCATCGTGGCAGCATATCCAGTGATTCTGCTGCGCCCGCTGCTACAGGTACAACTGGCAGCAACAGGTTTTCGCCTGACCAATATTGAAGCTCTCGAGGCGGGACTCCAGCAGGCCAGTGCGGCAAGGCTCTCTGCTGAATCCAGTAGCATTGGCATCAGCATCGAAAACGCCCAGGTAAGCTACTCCCTCGGGCAGCTGTTTGGCGGCAGAGTACAGAGTATCGAGATCGACTCCTTTGACCTGGAACTGAAAGGAGCCGCTGAAAACGGCAGAATCGATTCATCCGCCAGCATGCCGCCAACAGAACTGTTCACAACTCTGGCCGCCCTTCCGCTTGACAGCATTCATATCGAGCAAACACGGGTGCATTCGCAAGCAGGTGAGTTACTCGGCAGGGCAGATTTTCAAACCTCACCACTGAATCTGTCATTCACGGGACAAATGCTTGCGACACAAGTCCTGGATCTGCAGATCGCGACTGAGGCTCTCGCCGAGAACCGAATCTGGGTCCTCACCAGCATCAGCCAGGATGGGGATGAACTACTGAATGGAGAGAACGAGGTTCTGCTAGCGGACGACGGCTTGATCGTCGATGGAACTCTCAGGGTCGATGCAAACAACCTGCTGCAGGGACTTCTGGACCAGGAAGAACAGGAAATCGGTTGGTCTGTACTCAACGACAAAGTTCAACTCAACTACCGGCTGAACCTCAATACGGAGACTTCTCCGGTTAGGGTTGAATCGCTTACAAGCACAATTGGTTCTACCTCTCCCAACCTGCAGCTGCAGGTTGGTATCGACAATTCCCAGCTTATAGCCCAGGTGGATATGCCGCTCACAGTGAACATGGCGCCCAATACAGTCAATGATATGTTCAACATTGCGCTAAGTGACAGTGCTCACAACATTTCCTGGTCCAGAGGCAATGATCAATTACACCTGGAAACCAGACTCTCCAACATGCGGGCAAACTGTGAGACCTGGAATCGTTGTAATGCTACAGGGCAATTTCAGGCACTGTCCCCTGCATGGCAATTTGCCGGAGGTGGTGGTGCTGGCGCTCGCATGGAAGGCCAGCTTTCAGTCGAGCAGCTACCGAACTTCATCGAATTGCGCGGAGAAAATGTCGCTTTGACTGTCGACACTGCCCAGTACAGCGACTGGAATGGAAGCGGCACGTTCAATCTGGAAGAAATACTTTTAATTCTCGGCGAAGTGGACCGGGGCAGGATCAAGCTGCGCAGTGAGCAACTAGATCTTGGCAGTGACGAGTTCTCACTAACCAGTCCCCGAATTGCCAGCACCGTCAACTTCTCTGCAGACAACCTGGCGGGCAGCATCGATTTCGCGCTGGGCACAGGCACGAGCCTTGAGCAGCCGCTGGTGAATGCTTCATTCAACCACTCTCTGGAGAGTATGAATGGACGCGCAAATATCACTCTCAATGAAGTCGAGCTCACTGACTCAAATCCTCTGTCGTCGATGATCGATCAGCAGTGGCTCAACATGGACATCGTAGCGGGTACCATTGACGGCAACGGGGAGATCAACTGGCGGCAGATCGACGGCGGTATACAGGTTACCGGTCCGGCCTCCCTGGCCCTCAATGCTCTCAGCGGACATGTGGAAGACACCTTGCTGGTCGGCGTCAACACCGTTGCCCGGGGAGAATTTCGCGATTGGACAGAGATCGTCAGCGAACCCAACCTGAAGGCAAGCATTGATGTCGTCGATATCGGACTGCCAACGCGCAATGTGCAATGGCAATACTCCTTCAATACCGCCAACCGGGAAATGCGAATCAGGGAACTCAACTCGGAACTATTCGGGGGCAAAGTGGAGATAGCCGACTTTCGCCTAAATCCAGACAATCTGAATCAGGACCTGACCGTGGTGCTATCTCGCCTGGATCTGGAATCGATAGTTGAACTGGCCGGTTATCCGCAATTGTTTGTTGACGGACTGATTAGCGGCTATATACCGCTCACCCTTGAAGATGGCAGGATACTGGTCAACGATGGCCTGGTGAGTGCGCTGCGACCCGGGGGCAACATTCGCTACACACCGGCAAGTAACACAGGTGCCATCAACCAGTCTGTGCGACTGGTGAATGATGCGTTATCCAACTATCAGTATGAAATTCTCAATACCCGGGTCTTCTATGATGCGAATGGTGAACTGCGGCTGGAAGTGCAATTGCAGGGCCTGAACCCCGACATGAATGGTGGTCAGCCCATTAATTTAAACGTCAATGTTACCGATAATATTCCTAGCCTGCTGCGCAGCTTAAAAGCGGGCCAGGAAATCTCCGAGCGTCTGGAGCAACGCCTGCAGAATCGATGAGAACTGCGACACATTCAGTCCTGATTCAGCAATTGACCACTACATTGGTTGCTATGAAGCGAGAACTTACACTATGAACAATGTCTTTCGATTCGGGTTCAGCGGGCTCCTGTTAATAGCCCTGCTTGCCTGTACGCCGACCGTGCAGGTTGCCGTGCCCAACGAGCCAATCACGATCAACCTCAATGTACGTATCGAACACGAAATACGTGTTCGGGTTGAAGAGGATCTGGATGACATTTTCAGCGAAGACAGCGGATTGTTCTAGGGAGCCCGCCATGATGATCAAGAAACTGAGCCAAATGAGTATTCTTATGCTGACTATGCTGTTTAGCATGGCCGCATTCGCCGTTACCTTGCAGGAAGCGAAGGAACAGGGACTGATTGGGGAGCAGCGAGACGGTTACGTCGGCTATGTCGTGGAAGCGATACCCGCAGATGTGCGCGAACTGGTCGAGCAGGTCAATGCAGAACGCCGCAGTCGCTATCAGGAAATTGCCAGGGAGAACGGAATTACTATCGAACAGGTTGCCGCGCTGGCTTTTGAGCGGGCGGTACAGGCGACGCAGCCCGGTCATTTCCTGCAGGCAGCGAACGGGCAGTGGGTGCGCAAGTAGTTTTACCGCACAACAGAACTAATCGAAATGTAGTTTGCTGCGATTGAGTTCTTCCAGCGACGAACATCCCATCAGGATCATGTCTCTTTCGATCTCGTCCCTTAGCCTGGTGAGAGCACGATCTACACCCGCATAGCCCCCTGCTGCAACTGCATAGAGATATCCGCGTCCTATCATGCACGCCTTGGCCCCCATGGCGAGAGACTTGAGCACGTGAGTGCCACGGCGCACACCACCATCGACAATGACCTCGATCTGATCGCCAACCGCATCCACGATGGGCCCCAACTGATCGAATGGCGCGGTGCTACCATCCAGCTGCCGACCGCCATGATTCGAGATCATCACCGCAGAAGCGCCAACATCGACTGCGCGCTTCGCATCTTCCACACTCATCACACCCTTGATGGCAAACGGGCCACCCCAGCGCTGAATTGCCTCCTCGGCATCTTTCCAGGTGATTGAACGATCAAACTGGCTGTTCATATAACCAACTACAGAAGTGAGCTTGCCGCTGCCCTCCGCGATTCGCCCAGCCACATTTGCCAGTTCGAACTTCTTGCGCAGGAGATAGTTGAAACTCCAACTGGGATGCATGGCGAAACTCAGCAGGCTCTTGAGAGTGAATTTGGGTGGAATCACCATACCCGTATACAGATCCTTTTCCCGGTTACCCGCAACCAGGGTATCGACGGTAAGACAGATAGCCGAGTAGTTCGCCGCCTTGCAGCGCTCAATAAATTCCCAGCTCATGCCGCGATCCTTGTGGATATAGAGTTGAAAACACTTGGGGCCGGGCGTACTCGCGCCAACCTCCTCTATGCTCGTGGTGGACAGGGAAGACAGGCTGTACATGGTCTTGTGATCGTGTGCGGCACGAGCTACTGCCAACTCTCCCTCGTGATGAAACAGGCGAGTCATGGCGGTGGGTGAGCAGAATACGGGCCAGTCGATATCCTGGCCGAGCACATTAACTTTCAGGTCCATGCCGGTTAGATCTGCCAGCGCATCCGGGATTAAGCGCACCTGATCGAATGCTTCCGTATTTCGCCGCAGGGTGACCTCGTCATCGGCACCACCATCGATATAGTGGAATAACGGCGCTGGCAGGCGCTTCTGCGCCAGGCGACGAAAGTCCGCGGTGTTATTACAATCTTTGATGCCCAATGCTCATCTCTCCCTGCGCTATTGTTCTTTCTATATTTCTGGCTTTCTAGCTTTCTATCTTGCTTTACTGCCTGGTCAGCCAGCCATTGAAGCATGGAGAGCATAACAGGAAATTGAGCCGCTGGGATGCAGGCAGTAATATGGGACATGACTTACATTCTGTTCCGCTATTTACATCTCCTGGCTGTGCTGGCGCTTGCAGGCGGCATCGTCATTGAGAACATGGCTATAAAACCGGCAATCGATAGCGAAGACGCTCGCAACCTGGCGCGGGTAGATGCAGTTTGCGGAGTTAGCAGCCTGGTATTGATCGCCTGCGGCTTGCTACTCTGGTTTGTGATTGGCAAGCCCGCTGATTTTTATTCGGTCAATCCGGTGTTCCATGCAAAGATGGCGCTGGTGATCGTACTCCTCCTGCTGGCAAGCTATCCGGCAGTTTTCTTTTTCCGTCATCGCAATTTCGAGGGTGAAAAACTCGACGTGCCAAAAGCCGTAAGATTGTGCTTACGACTGGAGATCGCTGTGGTCATTCTGCTCCCGATCCTGGCCACGCTGATGGCTCGCGGCATAGGCATACCCTCCTGACTTTGGTGTACCCCTCAGGCCGAATTTGGTAGTCTCAGCCAATCGGTTACCCTGCTTAGATACCGGAACGATTCATGCCCACCTCGAAGAGCAAGAAGAAGGCACCGCTTTCTCTCGACCAACTCTATTCTTCAGATCCTGTTGCCGCCGATCAAATACTCTGGGGCAGAGAAAGCGATCCGATAAGCCGTCGCGGCTTCCTGAAAAAAAGTGGTTTGATGGCACTCAGTGCAGGCCTGGGCATGAGTATCCCCTTCGCACGCAATATGCCTGCTGGCCTGATTCCGGCAGCATTTGCTGCAGAAGGTGCGAGTTCATTTATAGAAGGCAAGGAAGGCCTGGTTGTCCTCAACAGTCGACCGCTGAATGCAGAAACTCCAGCTCACTTGCTTGATGACGCAATTACGCCGAACCACTACATGTTCGTGCGCAATAATGGTTTACCTCCTGCCAATGTTGATCCCAATAGCTGGACACTGGAGATCGGAGGCGAGTCCTGTCTGCGTCCGACCAGTTTTACTATTGCCGATCTGCGTTCTCGATTTGAAGAAGTCAGTTTACAACTGCAACTGGAATGCGGAGGCAATGGACGCAGTGAATTTGTGCCGGCAGCCAGCGGCAATCAGTGGAGCACCGGCGCTATCGGCTGCCCAATGTTTACCGGAGTGCGTCTGCGCGACGTGTTGAACTACTGTGGTGTTGCAGAAGACGCAGTCTATGTGGGTTACTACGGCGCAGATACCCATACCAGCGGCAATCCGGATCTCGACCCTATTTCTCGCGGTGTGCCTGTTGCCAAGGCGATGGAGCGCGAATCGCTGATTGCCTGGTCGATGAATGGCGAAGACATTCCCCTGCAGAATGGTTATCCCCTGCGTATGGTTTGTGCCGGTTGGCCAGGCTCCGTGTCGGGCAAATGGCTGAACCGCATCGTGATACGCGACCGGGTACACGATGGCGAAAAAATGGCGGCGCCGTCCTATACTGTGCCAACGGTTCCTGTCGCTCCAGGAAGCCGCGTGCCCGATGAAGACATGCGCATCATTGAATCCATGCCAGTGAAGTCCCTGGTCACCTTTCCCCAGTCCGGCATCAGTCATGATTTCCGTCAACGACTCCCACTGCGAGGTCATGCCTGGGCAGGAGACAACCAGGTGAGTGCTGTGTTTATTTCGATCGACTTTGGCGCCACCTGGTTACCTACGGCACTAGGTACAGCCGCCAATCGCCTGGCCTGGCAGAACTGGCAATCCTGGGTGCAATTTCCTGAACCCGGATACTATGAAATCTGGGTGCGAGCCATGGATGACCGGGGGCGATCGCAACCCATGGTTGTGCCTGGCTGGAATCCGCGTGGCTATTTGAACAACGCCTGTCACCGGGTAGCGGTGCAGGCGGTATGAAGATGCTGCTTGCAATGCTGTTCGCTGCGCTCGCCACCATTGCCAGCGCCCAGGAGACAGATGATGATACGGGGCTGATACTGGCCGAAGGCTGGGACAGTGTGCGCAACACTTGCCTGCGTTGCCATTCCGCCCAGCTTATAACCCAGAACGCTGGTAATGAGACAGTATGGAAGAGTCGAATCACCTGGATGCAGGAAACCCAGGGCTTGCAACAACTTTCCCCGCAACTCGAGGCGAGCATACTGGGATACCTGGCTGAGAATTATGGACCAAGGCAGGCCTCTCGCCGGGCCGCACTCGCCAGCCACCTGATACCTGATAACCCTTACCCGGTGATTGATTAATGACCAGCGACCAACTCTCCATGTTTGCCGGTGACGATGCAGGCAAGAAGGCTGCAGCCACCAGCTTCTCGCTTACCAGGATTATCAACGGCAAGCAGCAACAGGTATGTGATCACTGGCTTATGCCTGTGCTAATCGGCGAATGGATGTTTGGCCCCAAAGTGCAGGCAGAAAAAATCCTCGATCTGCAAACCACGGTACGAAAAAACGGAGAATTCAATTTCAGGATTTACCGAAGAGGCAGTGATATTGATCACCATGGCGTGTACCGCGAGCTGAACATTCCAAGCCGACTGGTATTTAGTTGGATCGAGAGCGATCAACCAGAAATCGAAAGCCAGGTCACCGTGCAGTTCAGTGCCGAAGCGGACAAGACCAAACTCAAGCTGCAGGTGAACCTGCCGGCGGAACTTAGCGCGAACAAGGACAAGATCAAGAAAACCTGGACTGCTCGCTGCAAAGCCCTGGCAGAGAAGTTCAAATAAACAACAGCGGGATCGTTAAGCCTTAGCAATGAGCGTCATGGATTCTCCGCCCATCAAAAGTCCATCACTACTCCATTCTGCACTCACCTTTGCGGTAGTGATTGCGCTGATAGCGCTCGGACTGTTCTGGTTTGCCATTGATCTTCACGCCCTTATGTTCCTCTGCCTGATCTGGACCGGGAGCAACGCTTACCTGCTGGGCGCAGACTTCACGCAGATTCGTCAGTACATGAGCGAGGCTATTTCCCGCGCCTTGCCAGCCATCTACATCTTCATTCTCATTGGCATGGTAATCGCGAGTTTTATGCACGCGGGCACCATCGCCGCATTGATGTACTACGGATTGAACTGGATTTCACCGGCACTGTTTCTACCACTTGGCATGTTGCTGTGTGCGTTTATGTCGGTCGCAACCGGCACGTCCTGGGGCACTGTGGGCACACTGGGAGTCGTATTCATAGGCATCGGCAGTGCCATGGGCATGCCCCTGCCCCTGGTTGCCGGCATGGTAGTTTGCGGCGCCACCTTCGGCGACAAGATGTCCCCTGTCTCCGACACCACCAACCTCGCTGCGATGAGTGCCGGCACAAATCTCTACCATCATATTTACAGCATGACCTTCACCACTATTCCGACATTCCTGTTGGCACTGGTCATCTTTCTTTTCATTGGCTTCGGCTACGGGGATAGCGAACTGAGCATCGGTGAACTCAACACGATTCAGCAAGCCCTCGCCGATAGCTATCGATTGACGCCTGCAATTACGCTGTTGCCGATTGTGGTACTCGCAGGATGCAGCCTGCGTCGCCTGCCACCAGAAATCAGTATGAGCGCCAGTGTCCTGACTGCGGTATTCATCGCGGTGTTATTTCAGGGTGACCGGGCGGATGTGGTGCTCAATGCCTTGTGGGCGAATACCCCGGGCGATACGGGCATAGCCAACGTGGACGAATTGCTTGGACGAGGAGGCATCTACAGTATGAGCTGGACCCTGCTGCTCGCGATTATGGCGCTGGCCCTGGGCGGGATCATGCACAGTGCCGGCTTCCTGCGCTGTTTGTTGGCTGGATTGATAGCCCGGGTACAGCATGCCGCGGCTCTGGTGGGCAGTACCATAGGCACAGGGCTAATCGGCAACATGGCAATGGGGGAGGCTTATATTTCAATCATCCTCAATTGCCAGTTATTCAGGGACAAGTATCAGCAGGAGGGCCTGGACAGCGCCGTACTCTCGCGCTCTGTGGAAGAAGGCGCGACGCTGACCACCGGACTCATCCCCTGGACGACAGCCGGCGCCTTCTACACCGCCACCCTGGGCATCCCGGTTCTCGACTACGCTCCCTACGCGTTCTTCAATTATCTCAATGCCGTTGTGGCGATAGCATTTGCCGCACTGGGAATCGGCTTATTGCGCGACAGCCCCGAAAGCAAAGTAGCTAGGGATTCAACCTAGCGCGATAAACATCCCTGGCTTGCTCGAACTGGGCGAACACATGTGCCCGCTCCGATTCGGAACGCCATCCGGGCCAGGCATCGGCCAGATCCTGCAACTTGTCGATCCACTGCAAGGCATAGTCTACTGACTGGGGATTGCGAATCGGCTCATCGCCAACGCTGAACCAGACCGGATTGGTAAATGCCTGGGCGTAAGCCACGTCCAGTGGAAATCGATCTTCGGGATCTCCTTCTGTACGCAGGTGACACCAGCCACTGCGTTCCACATCTAACTCGTAGCTGAAATCCAGGCTGCGACCAGTGCGCCCAACATTGAAGCGCTCGACTTCTTCGCCGTTGCATACCAGAGCGACGTCATTCAACGCCGTGATTGAACGCAGCTTGCCCGTGACAGTGACCAAGCCACCCGATGCGGGCAGGTCTATTGTGTCACCGGGCAATGCGCCATCGACAGACATCTCCAGTAGCGGACCCGAGCTGACAAATGCCCTGCCCCGTTTCATGGCATCGAACCAGGCTTCCATATTCAAGCCACTATTGCCCGTATAGACATAAGTTCGAAACGAACCAACCAGCTTGCTGCGATGCAGTGAACTGATAGAGTCTTCGCCTCCGGTCGCTGTTATCCGGAGGCCAGTATTCCAGACCGCGTACAGAGGATAGAAACCGGCACGGTTGGCATCAGACCACTCCAGGGCATCAGTTGCACCCAGGGCTGCATCGACAATGAAACCCTTGCCACCACCGAGCGTGCCTTCCAAGGGATCATTCTCACCGTTGTAAGGATGCACGTAACCGGTTACCGCACCCTGGGCTTTCGCTTTCAGCATCATATCTGTGTTGCTGGGATAAAGACTCTCGATGGCAGTGCCTTCGTAACCAGTAACAAAAGGTGAGATCAGGTGTTCCTGCAGGCCGAACATGAACACATGACCATAAAACGGCGGCCGATATTCCTGCCCTACCACTACCACCTGTTCAGGAATGGAAATGGAGTGTGCGCCACCGCCGGGCTCGAAGTAGTGATAGTCGAGGATACGGTTGTCCTTGTTTGCCACCTGCTCCAACACCAGGTCCTGATCTTCTGCCATGGACATCATCATCAGGTTTTCCAGGGTATTGTGCAGGTTGCCCGCATAGTTGGCGTGCACGTGGGTGGAAGCGCTATACCAGCCTTGCGCTCCCATATCAGTCATCCGCTCGAGACTGATCTGCAACTCGGTAACTTCTCCCGCTTCAATTTCTGCTGTCACGGTCTGCGGCAAGAATTCAAAGCCCTTCACCAGGGTCAGCTCCGCGTCGCCTTCCGGTAACTGCAACTGGAACTCGCCCGGCGTATGGAACATGGGGTCACCACGCCCGGAAGCGCGGGCATAGGAAGTCACCGGTACGTAGAAACGACCATCGCTGGCCGTAAGGTGCACACGGGCATGGGTGGGTTCAGCCCTGCCCTGTTCGGCTATTCGCACTTTCAGCACGCCCATGGATCGTTTGTAATGGAATTCGCTTATATCTACAGGAACCAGCTTGCCACCATAGGTTTCCAGCAGCATGAGCCGGGATACTCCGGGCTCATTGGAGATGAAAGCTATCCATTCTCCATCAGGCGACCATCGCGGGTGGAAGGCGTCGTGCTCGAAGAATGTCATCTTGTAAGGCTCGCCACCGACGGTTGGCTGAACATAAAGGTTGTTATATTGATCGGCCGCACCGCGGGTTGAAGCGTAAACGAAGCGCTTGCCGTCAATAGAGACATCCGGGCGTGCCCGGTACAGGGTCTGCTCACTCAGCACCGTTCGTGCCTGGGTGATGCCATTCGCTACCACCGGTACGCGCAACACATTACCTGAGCCCAGTGGCACATTGCGATTCGATACCAACAACAATTCGTCTCCCGACGGTAACCAGGCAGGTGTGATATGCATATCGTAGTTGCCGAAGTACAGGCGATTGCTGCCAAAGTCATTATCGCGGGAGATGGCAATTGGTTCTCCCTGCCATCGTCCATCAGCAAAATCACGCACATAGAGATTGAAATAGCCATTGGGCTGGGTGCTAACGTAGGCAATGCGAGAACCATCCGGTGAGAACACCGGGTCGGTGTATACAGCCCCATCGTCGGTCAGTTTGCTGATCTCACCGGTGACTGTATCGAGCACTTCCAACTGGATGCGTTGATGATCATAGTCTGCGGTAAACACGATCCAGCGACCATCAGGTGACCAGTCCGTTGACGAGTGATAGGCCTCATTGGCAGTGAGTTCAAACGCAATGCCCGAATGCGGATCGACTTTCCAGATGGAGCCTTGCATGGCAACTGCCAGCCACTTGCCGTCGGGAGACCAGTCCGGCGCCCAGGGTGTGGATGAGGGCGCCGGGGGAAAGTAGAAATTGTGCATATAGTTGCCACCACTGCGGGCATCCGGATAGGCGCGTTGCGAATAGGCCTGCGTTGCCAGTAACACGCAACAGGCGCAGAGAATAAATCGGAAAGCTAGGGATGCTGGCCTGGTAATCATCGGCGCGAACTCCTTGGAAGGCTCTGGTGTATTGCTGATTGAGACACTAGCCTACCGTACTTTTATCGTACTTTTATATAGGCACGCGTATAGGGACAGCGAGCGGCGCGACGCTGGACAGAAGAATCGGCAGAATCAAGAGGTCTGTTGCAGATAGTTGCTCAGCGATAGCACTTCCTTGTCGCTGAACTGGTAACCCAGTTTGGTGCGGCGCCAGAGAATGTCCTCGGCGGTCATTGCCCACTCGTGCTTGCGCAAGTAGTCCACTTCACGCTGATAAAGATTGGCACCGAAGCGCACGCCAAGGTCACCCATACTGCGGCACTTGTCGAGAATCGCGAAGCTCTGGGTGCCATAGGTCCTGAGCCAGCGGGAAATGATATCGGGACCCAACCAGGCGTACTGCCGCGCCAGGTCCTGGAACAGATTTTCCGCCATTTCAAAATCCCCCCCAGGTAGTCGCGCACGCCTGGTCCAGGCACCGCGCATCCTTGGAAAGAATGGACCCAGTTGATTAACCGCCCGTTCGGCCAACAGACGATAGGTTGTTACCTTGCCACCATAGACAGTCAGCATCGGTGAAGGCGACTTGTCGATAATGAGGCGATAGTCCCGGGAGACACTGCTTGCCGATTTACCGGACTCATCGATCAGGAGGCGCACTCCGGAAAAACTATGCGCGATATCTGATCTTCTGATCGATTGCTTAAAATAGAGATTGCTGATGGCGATCAGGTATTCGATTTCCTCACTGGATATCTCAACCTTGTCCAGGTCCCCGGTGTATTCCTCTTCTGTTGTTCCTATCAACGAGTACTGCTTGAGATAAGGAATAACAAAAACAATTCTGCCATCGTGATGCTGCAACAGAAACGCATTGTCGCCGTCGTACAATTTTGGCACCACGATGTGACTGCCTTTCACCAGCCGAAGATCATAGGGCGCCGGTTTTTGTTGCAGGGTTTCATAAAGCGAACCAACCCAGGGGCCCGCAGCATTAACCAGAACCCGGCAGCTCACGCTGATGTCAGTTCCACTATTCTCATCGTGCAAGCTGGCCTGCCAGCCCTCCGGGATCGCCTCCAACGCGGTGCAAGCCGTGCGCGTCATAATCTCGGCACCGTGGGCCTGGGCCTGCAAGGCATTCACTATCACCAGGCGCGAATCATCGGCCTGGGCATCCCAGTATTCGAATCCTCGCTTGATCGCAGGATTGAGGACGCCGTACTGGTCATAACGCACGCTTCGGGAGCCTTTGTAATGCACGCGCTTTGCAAGATTGTCATAAAGGAACAAACCGATGCGCATGAGCAGAGCATTTCTCGAGTTGTCCAGCATGGGTATCTGGAAAGCCATAGGGTGAATGAGATGGCGTGCAGCCGTGGTCAACACGTCCCTTTCTTTCAGTGACTTTCGCACCAGACCAAACTCGTAGTGCTCAAGGTAGCGCAGCCCTCCATGGATGAGTTTGCTGCTCCAGGAGGAAGTAGCAGCGGCCAGGTCAGACTTTTCGCAGAGTAATACACGCAGGCCGCGGCCCGCTGCATCGGCAGCAATGCCGGCACCGTTTATCCCGCCGCCAACTACCAGCAGATCGTAGTCAAATTCTGAGAAGCTCACTGGGTTCTATTCGAAGGTAGAGAACACACAAAAAGGAAGGAAGTAGTGTACCATGACCGACTGCAATCGCCTGTGTATCCTGCACAAATAGATACCAACAACAAGCATCATACGAGGGAGAGGTACGCACATGGGCTCAGCCATACTAGCAATCGATCAGGGAACCACCAGCAGCCGGGCGCTGCTCTTCGACACCTCGGGCAAGCAACTGGCGGTAGGCCAGGAAGAGTTCACCCAACACTTTCCGCACAACGGCTGGGTAGAGCACGATGCCGAAGAGATATGGCAAACAACGCTCAACAGTTGTCAGGCAGCCCTGCAGCAAGCAGGCATTGCTGCTGCCGACCTTTCCTGCATAGGCATCACCAACCAGAGAGAAACCACCCTGGTTTGGGATCGTGCCAGTGGCGAACCAATCTACCATGCGATCGTCTGGCAAGATCGGCGCACCGCTGACTATTGTGCAGAGCTAAAGAAGGACGCTGCCCTGGTAAGCAGCATTCAGGACAAGACTGGCTTGCTGCTTGATCCCTATTTCTCTGCTACCAAGCTGCGCTGGATTCTCGAGGAAGTGCCGGGCGCCAGGGAGAAAGCAGAAAAAGGTGAGTTGGCCTTCGGTACCATTGATTGCTTTCTGCTGTGGCGGCTCACCAATGGCAAGAGTCACGCCACCGATGCAACCAATGCCTCGCGTACCATGCTTTTCAACATCGCCGAGCAGTGCTGGGATGAAGAACTGCTGTCCTTGTTTAATATTCCGGCGGCGGTATTACCTGAAGTAAAAGACTGCGCCGCAGATTTTGGCGACTGTGAAGCGTCAGTTCTCGGCGCTGCCGTCCCCGTCTCCGGCATGATAGGTGACCAACAGGCTGCCGCTTTTGGCCAGGGCTGTTTCGAAGCCGGCATGGCGAAGAGCACCTACGGCACTGGTTGCTTTCTGTTGATGAATACGGGTGCGCAACTGCTGCAGTCACAGAACAAACTACTCGGTACGGTTGCCTATCGACTCAATGGCGAGACCAGTTATGCAATCGAAGGCAGCATCTTCATGGCAGGCGCGACCATGCAATGGATCAGGGATGGACTCAAACTGATTGCCAATGCCGCGGAGTCTGAAGCATTGGCAGAACAAACCGCAGATGATCTCAGCGTCTATCTGGTACCAGCATTTACCGGCCTGGGAGCTCCTTACTGGGATCCTGACGCGCGCGGCGCAATATTTGGCATGACTCGTGATACCGGAATCAAGGAAGTGGTTGCCGCGGGCTTGATGTCGGTGTGCTACCAGACCCGGGACCTGGTGGATGCGATCGGTGCCGATGGTGCCTCATTGCAGACCCTGCGTGTCGATGGCGGCATGGTGGCCAATAACTATGTTCTGCAAAAGCTTGCCGACATTCTCAACGTTGAAGTGCACCGGCCGGTGATCACCGAGACCACCGCGCTCGGTGCGGCCTATATGGCCGGCTTGCAGCAAGGTCTGTTCCAGTCCTTGCCCGAGATCGCGGACAAGTGGCAACTGGATCGAGCCTTTGCTCCGCAAAAAGATGAAGACTGGCGTACTGCACAATATCAGGGATGGCAGGATGCGGTCAGGCGGACTCGCTCAAGCTAAGAACTTGTGCTATGGAACTGCATCTCATTCGTCACGGACAGACTGACTGGAACGAAGAACGTCGCGCCCAAGGGCAGAGCGATTCCCAACTCACCGCTCTCGGAGTTGAGCAGGCGCGGCAGCTGGGCGAGAAGCTCAGCGATCTCCATTTCGACAAGATTTTTTGCAGCAGCAGCTTGCGCACGCGACAGACTGCCGAGCACGCTTTCCAGGAGCGACAGCAACCCATCACCTATCTCGATTCTCTCAGGGAAATTCATCTGGGACCCTGGGAAGGACGTCTCTATGATGAAATCGAGGAAGAAGATCCTGATTCATTCAGACACTTCTGGCATGAACCGCACCAGTTCAATGTTGCCGGGGCAGAAACTTTTTATGACATGCAAAACCGTGCTGTCGACACTATCAAGGATATAGCGAAAGATTCCCTGCAGCAGCGCGTTGCTGTAGTGAGCCACGGGGCACTGATAAAAACCATACTCGCGCATATAGAAGAATTGCCCATGGAAGAGTTGTGGAAACCGCCCCTGATGCATAACTGTGCCCACAACGTAATCAAGATGAACGACCGGGGTGAATTTTCGATAACGATCTATGCCGACCAGCCTATTGAGCAGGTGCGTTAACGAAGTTGCAGGTGACGACGCCGACTTTCCCATAGCCGCCGCTTGACCCAGCGGCCCAGGGGCGGCAAATCTGTAGCGATCAATGCGACGCCGAGGGGAATCATCCAGAATCCCAGCACCGGAAGAAATCCGAGAATGCCCATGCAGACCAGGATGATTCCGGCTATGGCCCGAATAACCGGTGGTAGATAGCGCTTGCTGCGCTTGAGAAACAGGTATGTCAGGGCGGTCAGCACCCGGCGACGGTGCAGGCTCTTTGCTGAAATCTGTTCGTTATTGCTGGCTTGTTTGTTCATCGTTTCCGCGCAAAGAGCACTACTGCTTTATGTTATGCTTGCTCGCGTTTAATCCGAGTATATCCCGACTTGAACAGCAAGAGTCTCAACATGATCGCCTTCTTTGCGACAGCAGTTTCAGCACTGTTGTTATCGCAGGCTATCGGCTTCTGGGTAAACAACACGATCGAAGTTAACTCTACGCTGGAACTCAACAGCCTGATTCATTTCACCCACGTGCGCAATCATGGCGGCGTCTTCGGACTCGCCCAGGGGTCGGGCTGGCTGTTTGGCATTGTCAGCATCGGCATACTTGCCGGTGTGGTTGCCTACCTGTGGTTTGGCAAGCATTTACAGCGTTATGAGTATATTTGTTTCGGATTTGTCGTTGGCGGTGGCAGCAGTAACATCCTCGATCGCCTGGTGCACGGCAGTGTCATCGACTTCATCGATATTCAGCATATTCCCTACTGGAATTACATCTTCAATACAGCTGATGTAATGATCCATGTTGGTATCTGGCCGATGTTACTGCTAGGAATACTTGCCGCAAGACAAGAGAATCAGATTTGAAAAATTCAGACGATAAAAAAGGGCCGCTAGTTAGCGGCCCTTTTTCTGTACAAATAGAACTTCTCTATATTCGATAACAAACAGTGTATTCGTTATCTTCGGAATAGGCTGCTGCCAGTGCAGTATTGGTAGGAACCGTATCCGTACCTGCCACACCCAGGGTCGCCCTGAACCTGCCTGTCGCGCCGTCGCCATCATCTAATTCAGTATCCATGGCAATCGAGGATGCGCCTGGCACCTGACTCAGGCAAACCTTCGTTCCGGCTAGACCACCGCCCATCAAGTCAGTGGTAACCCCGGTGCGCCCACCCCAGGCGTTATCAGGCGATGCCGCGGCGCCTGCATCATTCGGGTCTCCTGAAATGAATCCAGATGCTCTTAGATGCTGCCAAAAAGCACCACTTTCTGTGGTACCGTTAAAAGTGTTAGCCAGTGTTACTTCGAGGTTACCGTCGGCATCCCCTGCAGCAACGGCAGCCCACGTAGCTCCGCGGCCGTTAACAGTTGCTGCCGGACCATCGTCTCCCGGTGTCGCTCCATAACGGTCTTCGTACGCGAAAATTGCAGCGGAAATACTGCTGACCTCACGAGTTGCCTGGCGAACTCTCGAAGTTTCAATTAATTCCTGCCCCTGCAGGATACCACCTACGAGCAGACCAATGATTACCAGAACGATGGCTATCTCGATCAGCGTGAAACCACCCTGTCGCCATGGTTTTGATGCTGGAACTTGCATTTAATTATCCCCCTCGAATTCCTGGTTTTGGCGCATCCCTGAACCCCGTCTGACAATGCCGCCAAATTAATAGGGCTTTATTTGTATTGCGCACTATATAGGTCGGTTAACCCTGCCTCAATATGTAGATTTTTTTTACATTTCGCCGAATTTTGGTAATTTTATCACGAATTTGACGGGCTTATCGGCTTCCGCGCTGGCCGTCAGGGTGCCCCCGCCAGCACCCACCAGTTGGCGCGCCTGATACAGTCCAATACCCAGCCCACTGCTTCCCTTGGCACTCCAGAAGGGCTCAAATAGACGCTCCGGGTTAATACAGGGCCTGCCACACACATCCGAGATCGCTATTTCCAGTTCATTGCCAGTTTCATTAATGGAGATCTGCAGCTGAAAGGGATCATTCGGATAGCTCACTCTCTCATCCACGTAATTCCCGAACAGGTTGTCACAGATACTGTTCAGCGATTGTTCGTTAATGGCCACGAGGCCATCTCCTGCCAATTCGATCTCCAGGTTATGTATTTGTGCTGCTCTTTCGATCGCAGACGCTACCGAAATTGGCCGCTTCTCTTCTGCGGCGTGTTGCTGTGAGAGAGATCGCAAGAAGCTCTCTGAGCGCTCCTGCAAGGTTGGAATCACGACTTTCACGCTGTCGAGCAGCTTGGCTTCTTCTTCCGCTTTGCTGTTTTCCAGTTGTTCGGCCAGGAGGCTAATCAGTTGCACGACATTTTTCATGTCGTGTTGCAGAAACACTGACATTTTTGCAGCCTGGGTAAATGCGCCCTGCACAGTGCCAAGCTTCATCCACATATCTGTATAAAGGAGGAGGAAGAAACTTTCAGCTACCAGGGCAGAAAAATAGCGCTGCTCAAACCTTCTTTTGCTGTCGTACAGGTGAACGCGGAGAGTGATGTCCTGAACGACAAGCTCGCGCTCAATGATGACCTCTCCCCTTTCTCCTTCTGAGTGGCTAATTTCAGTTCCAAACCAATTTAATTGCCAATCAATTCCCTGAAATCCCGCTTTTGCCAGTTGCTCCCAGCAGTTGCGCAAAAAATCAGGCAGATCAAAGGCCAGGGACTCGTTCAGACTCACTAACTCGTTACTGATGCGGGCTCGCATTCGTGCTTGCGCGAGCAGCCAGACGGCTGCCAGTATTATTGAGCTTCCCACCAGGATCAGGTACGGATATAAGTCAGCTATCGTCACGTCGAATTCCGAATTTCTTGAGAAAGTAGTAGATACTCTCGCGCTTCAATCCCAACTTGGCAGCACTCTGGTAAATATTGAAATTGGTGTCTTTCAATACTTGCTTGACCAGTTTCTCTTCAGCTTCTTCGCGCACAGCCTTGAGACCATCGCCTACCTTCGCGTTGATCTGCAATAGCGTTAAGCCCTCCTGCGCAAGGGCGCGCTCATTCTGATAGAACATCAATGCCCTGTTAACAGCGTTGAGGATATCTTCCGACTTTGATGGTTTAGAAAGAAAATCAAAAGCGCCTGCGCGGATTGCCGCCAGGGCAGACTTCTCTTCATCCTGGCCGGTGAGCACTACTACCTTGGCCGGATGGAGGGAATCCTGGATCATCTGCAGTACCGCCAGCCCCTCCGTGGTCGAGTGCTCGACGGGAGGCAGGCCCAGGTCCAGAAGGACAGCGGCGAAATTCTGGTTCGATTTTAACAGCTCGATTGCTTTAAGCCGGTTGTCTGCTTCCGTGATTGAGTACCCTTCTCCTTCAAGCAGGTTGCGGATGAGCAAGCGCAATACTGGATCGTCTTCAACAATCAGCAGTTCAACAGCACTATTTTCAGAATTCGAACCATTTGGTTCTGGAGATTCATCAGCCATCTCAATTCCAGTCTTAGGGTAGTTGGCCTGCTGAAATCATCCGGGTATACAAAATACTTGCGGACATCCAGCTGATCAGGTCGTCGAAGCTGTCTTCGATATAGTCTGCAGAAACAAAATCCAGATCGTTGCCATGGCTGTAACCTGCAATCGTTTGTTCACCGGCATTTTCGGTTGCATCCACATCTGCTGCATCAAAAGTGGCCCAGTCTGCGCCTAGCGACACCAACACCACCGGTAGCGAGTCGGCAATTACAGTTGCGCATGCGGCGTCTGCACATACCCTCAGGTCGGGGGTCAGATTCGCCATCGTAGTATTGCGCATGCCGTTTGCCGTAGTGAATGCGTCGCCATTAGACGTGGTGACCGTGTACCGGACCGGGCTGTTCCATCCGTCCAGCAGCAGGCCATCATCATTGACGCTGCCGGAAAGTCCCAGAGTGGCCGATGGCACGAATCCAAACTGCTGGGTACACGAGCCCCCACCCGCTGGCGCCTCTGCACCATTACTCGCCGCCGTTGCGGGGCATGGCAGCCTGCCTGTCGCCTGGGCAAACCCATAAAGCGCATCCATAACGTCTTCAAGCAGGGCCTCTGTTTCTGTCCTGTTATTCAGCTCCCGGGTGCTGCTAATAGAAAGCAGGACACCACCCAACATGATTGAGAGGATGAACATCACGATTGAAACTTCCAGCAAGCTGAAACCTCTCAGAGTACTGGTCGGTAGCCTGGCGACTCGATGAATCAACATTGTGAACTCGTCTTGGCTATGCTGGTAACTCCAGCATTCAGTGTATAAACAATATTACAACCGGCAAATGCTACCGTGGCGGTATTTGTATTCAGTCGGTTGTATACCGTGTTTGCCAGCCAGTCGTTATCGGTAAACCAGGCTGGCATGGTCAGGCCTGGGCCGCCGCCTCCACCACCACCGCCGCCACCGCCGCGACCACCGCCACGACCACCGCCACGACCACCGCCACGACCACCACCGCCACCGCCACCACCACCACCGCCGGTGAGTGCGTTCTCGAATTGCAGGCGGGTTCGAGGATAATTGCCTCTCCGGTCAAAAAATGACTGCAACACTTCACCTATCTTTTCTGCGACTCTTGCAGTTACCGGACTCATGAGTTCATCTACCGTAATTCCCCGCACCACATCGTTGAAAATGCCGGCATCGACACTCTGAAACACTGCACCGCCGTTATTGGTTCCCTCCAGATAATCTGCTGCCAGATTGGAAGGACGGTTTTGGCCCGCAAGCACTGCCCCCGGCGCGATGAGAACTGCCGCATAACCTCCGCTGCCATCAACAGTCAGGGTTCCCGGGATTTGCGGGTTGGCTACGGCAGGCGGATCTGCCCGAAAATTATTACTCAATGCATACCAGATTCGTTGATCGGTACCAGAATTAAAATCAGAAACAGCATAGATATCCGCAGTAGGCAGAACGATCTCTCGGGGAATACGCCCAAAAGCGCCTGGCCCACAGGGCGTATCCTCCAATTCGTCACCATCGGTGTCGGGGCAAGGCAGATGCCCTGGTCCCGCCCCATTATTGCCATACAAATCTCCATACATCATGGAATAAGCAATCAACGCATCGCTAGCCTCATTCAATGCATCCAGAGTCCGATCGAGCCGGGCCTGATCGACATTGTTGCTGTTCATCACCACGAGAAAAAGCGCCGTGCTGCCAGTCAGCAGGAATAAGGCGATTAGCAACAGCAGTACTCCTTGCTGATGGAACCCGATGCGCGGGTATTTCATTGGATTACATCCTGGACTGTTTCGAGCGAATCAATGAGCTCTTCAGCTTCTGAAACAGGATCAGACGATTCTTCTGCAGCGGAGATATTGTCAGATGCTTCTGTAACTTCGGCCTCGTCAGCATCGCCGACGGCGCCAATTTCACTGTCCTCTGGACTGCTCTCAATCACAACTGTTGCCAGATAGGACTCCAGCAGCTCGCCCTGGGTCAGGTTGAGTATTTGACCGGGTTTCAGCAGATAGGTTCTGCCAGAGCTCGGATCTGCCACCTGCAACCAGAAACCGTCTTCCAGCCGCACGATTTCCATGAACCCTGGCAAGTCTTCAGAAGCGACTATCTCACCATTAATCCAGACCAGGAAAGTCCCGTTACCTTGTTGCAGCAAGCCCTCGATGGAGTAGACCTCGTCTGGCCGTTTGCTGGGCTCTTCTTCGGTTCCGGATAATTCTTCGCTTTCTTCGAATTCTGCAACAGGAACACTGGTAGCAGAGATTTCATCGAAGCTTCTAAGGCCATTCAGGGCAGCACGCTCTGCAGGCGAGAGAAATAATCGACCCAACTCCTGTGCTGGCAATTCAGTTGGCCAGCATCCTGCGAGAAGTGAGGCAGCACCGAAGAGTGCTGCAATCAGACTGGGAGCGGAATTGCGCATCATGAATCTCTTCACTAACCCCTCGAGACAAACACTCAAGACCCCGAATAGGGCTCAATTCGGAGCGTATACCAGTAAAACTGGCAATCGGCATTCAATTTTGGCGAATAATCAGCAAGGTCTACGATTGGGGCACCGGTGGCCTCAATATAACAATAGACAGGAAAAAGTAATCTGTCTTCAGTCAACAATTGGCCCAAAAATACGCTGAAATCACCCTCGTGTAATAACGGAACTGAAATATCAATCGGTGTGGTTCGCAACGAAACCTGCTCACTGGGGGATTCATTGCCTGTCTCAGCCGGCAAGTATTCGCGCACCTGCTCAGCAATCTGCAATTCAATGGGAAACAACTTATTGCTGCTTCTTATGTTCCTGATTTCTTCGACCAAAAGAATGCGGTCCTCTTCCTGCATTACTGGGCTCGAAACAATCTGGTTATAGATCTCAAGGTTGTCGAGTATGGCACTTCGAGCTTCTTCAATTGTCGCGAGCTGCCCCTCGATACGATCGAGATTTTGCCGTAAAGCCAGTTCCTGTCTCTGCCACTGCGCTTGTTGGCTGATGGCGTAGAGATAAGCACTGAGTGATGCACCCACACATAGCAGCAGCAGAAGTATGTTCCACTTAAGGAACATCAGGTTATCTTTCAGCCTTCCTCTTCGTAGCGCCATGCTCAGACCTCAAATCGCCAGATAACTACGAAATCTGCGGTGGAGCTTTCATCATCAATCGTCGTGGTGAAACTGGAACCTGAGTCGGCCATGACCGGTACGGTAATCTGTTCTACACTTGTCCCAGTTACCGATTCCAGTGAAGCAACAAATTCACTCATACGGGAATCCATATCCTCGACCCCGGTCACATCGAGCAGGGTGCCATCTATAAGAACACTCAGCCCAAGATTCTGCGCCTGCAATTCAGTATTAAAGTTTTGCAGCTCTTCTTCTTGCGACCTACTCCACTCAAGTGCATTGAGCCTGACGCCAGGAAACCTGGTCAGCTGCTCACCAAGCTGCTCTATCTCAAGGATTGGCGACCGGTTGGAATTGTTAATCACGTTGTACGTATTGACAGTTTTCTGCATGACAGCGGAAGAAATGGTGGCCTCCGGGAATTGCGACCGCAATGCCTCATATTGATTCTGTAGTGGCGCCTGCCGTGAAGACAGCAACTGGATGAGATCCTGAGATTCAGCGGTATCTCTAGCTACTGGTAATGTCATAAAAACACCTGCCAGAACAATTAGGGCAGCTCCCAGCAGCATCGCTCGCCGCGCGCTTTTTAACTGAAAATATTGCAGAGCCTCAGGCGGAGCGTATATGTTTGAAAACCGTCCTCCCCTGATTCCCCAGTTCAGACAGCAGACGGTTGCGGTAACGGAATCCAGGCTACCTCCGAAAGAATCCTGTCCCAACATATTAATGCTGTTAATGTGGGTGAAGTTGCCAATCGACTGCGCGTCATCGAATGCAGCAAAAGATGAATCGTATAGCTGGGGAGTGAAGACAATCACTTCCAGTGGGTTTGTATTATCAAGCAACTCGATTTGTTCAAGATAGTCTCGTGTTTCCTTGCACACATGAACGATGTGACGGGCTAGCTCTACCCCTTCGTTGGTTTCAGTTGGTACCAGTCGACTGAATATCAGCCTGGATTTGCCGATCACATAGGTCTGCCGTATACCGGAGCTTTCCCAATTAACCAGCAGGGTAGAGTCGCTCTTGAAGAGATTCATCTTTCGCGCAAGATTCGTCAGCGCAAATGCAGGTGTCGTAATACCGTTGATCGCTACTTTTGCTTTTAGCAGCTTCCTGACCCAGGGTTCTATCAGCTGATTATTTGTAATCGAGCTAAATAGTACCTGGTCGTCTTTTCTGCCGGTTTTATTGCGACCAATAATTGAAGTGAACGTATATTGGCTGTTTTTGAAGTGGTGCCTGCACTT
>CAYTLI010000001.1:0-65493 GCA_964438455.1 uncultured Pseudohongiella sp. | reverse complement strand
TCTCGCCAACATAATCTCTGGTGCGCTAATCGCTCTGGTAAATATTTCAGTCGCAATCTCGGTTGCTGCGCTGTTATTTGCCCAGACCGATCCCAGGTTGATGGTGCCGGGTATTGCCATCCTCCTCATCGGCACTCTGATCACTGGCCTGGGCGGTTCCCTGTTCAGTGATTTCAAGGCTGTAATCTGCTCGCCACGCAACGGATTGGTCCCGGTGTTCGCTGTTATGGTCAGTGGCATCTATGTGAGCTTCGGTTCCCAGTACTCTATAGGCGCAGAGGCAACCATCATCGTCGCGTTCATGCTCACGACATTGATAACTGGCTTGTTCTTATTGCTCCTCGGTCGTCTCAAGATGGGAAACGTGGTTCGTTACATTCCCTATCCGGTGACCGGTGGCTTCTTTGCCGGTATCGGTTACATATTCGTCGAAGGGGGGCTCACTGTCGCTGCAGGTCAGGAACCCAGCCTGTCTTCATTTGGAGATGGAAGTTTTCTGCAGCTCATCACTCCTGCTGTGGTGCTTGCACTATGTCTGATTGCCGGCAAGTTGTTCAGGGATAACCGACTCTCGGTACCCGGTATTCTCGCCTTGTCCATACTGATTTTCTATGGCGTGTTGTACAGTTCGGGTATCACCAGGGAGGCCGCAGCCGATAGTGGACTCCTGCCTTCCATTGAGTCGACGGGCGCGCTGATTCCTATTTTCCATCTCGACTATCTGCAACAGGTGAACTGGATTGCCATCTCGGATCAGCTAAGTGGTATTGTTGTTGTCGCCTTGTTGTGTTCGATGATGTTGTTGCTGGATGTTTCAGGTATCGAGCTGATTGCCAGGGATGACCTCAATCCCGACCATGAGCTTCAGGTCATGGGCTACACCAACATTGTGAACAGCTTCTTCGGTGGCTTTCCCGGAGTGCACGATGTCTCGGACACTGCTTTGGTCGATCGACTCGGTGGCAAGGACAGGTTAACTGGAATTGTCTATGCCTTATTGGTGGGCGCTGCAATCTTCGCCGGTGCCGAGTTCATGGAGATCGTACCGACATTCATTCTCGGCGGCCTGCTCATTTACGTTGGCCTGGAATTCCTGATCGATTGGCTGTGGAAGGCGCGGGACGAACTCCCTCTGTCTGATTATGTGGTCGTCATTCTTATATTGGTGGTGATCATCCTGTCCGACATTCTGCAGGGCGTCACCTTTGGTTTCTTCGTGGCGATTATTCTCTTCGTCATTAATTATTCACAGCTCAGTGTGATCAAGATCGAGACCAATGGCAGCGACCATGCCAGTAATGTCGATCGTGACCTTGAGACTCGGGAATTACTGAACAAGGAAGGCAACCGGGTGCTGATCATGATCCTGCAGGGATTCATCTTCTTTGGCACCGCAGACAAGCTGATCTCGGCTATTCGCGATCGCATCATGGACGGCAATAACAGTCGTTTCGATTTCCTTGTCCTCGACTTTCATCATGTCAGTCAGCTCGATACATCGGCGATCGTCACCTTTACCAAACTGGCACAGTTAAGTGAGCGCATAGGCTTTCATGTGGTGATCAGTGGTGCGGATGAAAAATCCATCAAGCAGTTGGTCAAGCATGGATTTTTTACCCTGGGTGAACAGACGTGGGAGCGCAACTACAAGGAACAGGTCGACACCGCAGTGGACTGGTGTGAACGTCGCATTCTCAGCGATTTGAATCGCAGTGACGAAGATCAGAACCTGGAACTGGCCGACGTGGTCAGGCGCATTGCCTACGCGGAAGAAGACGTAAAACTGCTGGCTGAATACTTTATCGTCGAGGACCGGAAAGCCGGGGAGTATTTATTCAGGGAAGGAGACAAGGGTGAATCCCTTTACTTCGTTGGTTCGGGTACCGTCGTGGTGGTACTGAAGATTCCCAACCAGCAGGAGCAGATATTGCGCAAGTACAAGGCAGGCGCAATCCTGGGTGAGATGGCAATCTATACCGGAGAAAATCGAACCGCCAGTGTGCGCATAGAAAATGATGCAACGCTGTTTCGTCTCGACAAGGAGAAGATGGAAGCCATGGGGCGAACTTTCCCGGCTTCTACTGCCGCGCTACACACCTATATAGTGAAGGTTCTGTCGGAAAGATTGAGCAGGGCTAACAGGAACCTCAGCCGCTACATTTAGGCCATATCCAGGCCAGAACTAAAAAGTTGGGCTGTCTACTGGTCGCAAGACCACCGGCACCATCTCGCTGTACTGAAACCAGTCACCATCTATTCGCATGATCTTTTCACCTGATTCGTCCCGGCGGATAGTGCCGGTGAATTCCAGGTCGAGACGCGGTATGCGAAGCAATATGCTTCTGCCTTCGACGGAAACACTCTCCACGGGCATGCCGTAGATCCCCATGCCGCCACTGGTGAGAGTGGCAGCGTAGGCATCACCATTCATGGTGAAGGTGAAAGCCATGGTCATGTTGTCCCTGCCGAGAACGAGGGGTCCTTCCCACGAACCTTCCAGAGTCTCACGGCCCTGCTCCTGAGCCAGGGCCTGGGTACCAAGCAGCAGGCAGAGTAGCAGTACAGATTGCTTGAGAATTTTCATGATGCAGGCATGGTAATCCAGCGTGCGATGTGCTGCAACACAACAAGGTTTGACCGACCGCTGTTGCGTGGCAGAATGCCTGCTTCATTACCATCCCAATAAAGAGTGTTTGTTATGGAACAGGAAATAGAACAAGTCACTGAGATTTATAACCTCATCGCCACCTACCTGGTCACCTACAGTTTCCAGATTATCGGCGCCATCATCATCATGATTCTGGGCTTTGTTATCGGGCGCAAGGTCTCGGATCTTGTCTTCGCTGTGGCGGAGCGGCGTGGGCTGGATGTTACCCTGAGTCGATTCTTTGCCAGCGCCACGCGCATTGCAGTGGTGGCCTCGGCCGTGGTGATTGCACTACCTAAACTGGGTATTCAGATAACGCCGTTTATTGCAGCAATCGGTGCTCTCGGTCTTGGTGCCGGATTGGCCGTTCAGGGGCTGCTGTCCAACTATGGTGCCGGTCTCAGCATCATCCTCACCAGGCCTTTTGTTGTTGGTGATACGATTCGTGTGCAAGGAGTCTGGGGCGTGGTGAAAGAGGTCACCCTGGCGTACACGTTTCTCACTAATGAAGACGATGAGATGATCACCATCCCCAACCGTCACGTGATCGGCGAAATAATTCACAACTCTCAAACTGACACGGTGCTTGAGCTGGAAGTGGGTATCGCATACCAGAGTGATACCGACAAGGCGATTGCGGCGATCAGGAATGGTCTGGCCAAGGTCGAAGGGCTGAGTGAGAAGAGACCGATGCAGGTCGGCATTCAGAGTTTCGGTGACAGTGCCATTAATATAGGTATTCGCTGCTGGGCACAGACAAAAAATTTTCACCAGGCCAGATTCAGCTGTAACCAGGTTCTGCGACAGGTGCTGGCAAGCGAAGATATTGCGATTCCATTTCCCCAGCGTGAAGTGCGTTTGTTACAGTAATCAGAACAGATTGGTTTGCTCGAAAGTTGGTTGAAGAGAAAAATCTGAAGGAAGACAGAATGGAATACTTACCTGCGGTAGAAATTGAGAGCCCCGGCGATGTGTCAGTCGATGCCGCCGTAATCTGGCTCCATGGTCTCGGTGCGGATGGTAATGACTTTGCTCCGATAGTGCCGCAACTGGGTTTGCCGAATTCATTTGGCATTCGTTTTGTATTTCCCCATGCCCCTTCAATACCAGTCACGATCAACAACGGATTCGTCATGCCGGCCTGGTATGACATCAAGCAACTGGACGTTGATCGACATGTGGACGAAGGCCAGCTGAAACAATCGGCGCAATGGGTGCATGATCTGATAGATCGGGAGATCGAGCGGGGTGTGCCTGCCGAGCGAATCATCGTCGCCGGTTTTTCCCAGGGCGGTGCGGTCGCTTTCGAGGCGGGGCTCACCTATCCGCAGACCCTCGCTGGCATCATGGCTTTGTCGACCTACTTTGCCACTGCCGCCAGCATTGAAATAAACCCGGTGCAGAACACGCTGCCCATCCTCATCTGCCATGGCAGCTATGACCCGGTGGTGCCCGAGGCGCTGGGGCGCAAGAGCGTGGCCACCTTGCAGAACCTGGGATTTACCCCGGAATATGAGAGCTATCCCATGGAGCATGCGGTCTGCCCAGACGAAATCAGGCTGATGGGAGAGTGGATGAGGCGGGTACTTGGCCACGAAGACAGTTGAATTCGCCCTGATCGACCCTAAGTATTGACCTTAGAGTTGACTCTAAGCTTATACTACGCCTCGTTCTACAGAAATCTCGCAGAAATCGAGCCTGAACGAGCTCATGAGGGACCCGACTGTCATGCTGAAAATCAGTGAACTGGCCGAACAAACCGGGCTTACGGCCCACACCATCCGCTTCTATGAAAAGCACGGGCTGATCAGCGCCAGTGAGCGCAGTGAAGCTGGTTATCGATACTATAACGATGCCGACGTGCGCCGCGCCGAGTTCGTGCGCAGCGCCCGTAATATTGGCTTTTCACTCGATGATATCGGCCAGCTTCTGTCGATCAGGCTTGATAAGGACAGCCACAGCTGCCAGGAAGTCACCGATATTACGCAGAACAAGCTTGATGAAGTAAACGGCAAGATCGCAGAGCTGGTGTCGATGCAGAGAACCCTGGAACGCCTGCTGCAGAGTTGCTGTGGTGGCCCCGAAGATGCCACGCACTGCTCAATTATCGAAGCACTGGAAGAAGGCCAGGTGCCAGAAAAGGCCCCGGCAAGAGGACCAAACTGATGGAATTGCTAAGCATATTTTGGAATCTGGTTATCGAAAGCGCGCCCTGGTTGCTCATGGGCTACCTGCTTGCGGGTATCATCAAGCAAGTCATTCCCAGTAGCTGGGTAGAGAAACAGCTGTCTGAGCCGGGTTTGTTATCCATCGTGAAGGGCGCTTTCATTGGTGCGCCTCTGCCTCTGTGTTCCTGCGGGGTGATCCCGACAGCACTTGCGATTCGCAAGGCAGGTGCGTCAAAAGGCGCCACGTCTTCTTTTTTGGTTGCCACACCAGAAACCGGGGTTGACAGTATTTCATTTTCCTATGCTGTGCTGGGTCCGATCTTCGCCCTGATGCGACCCATTGGAGCGCTTACCAGCGCGATCGTGGCGGGTATTCTGGTGAATACTTTCGATGGCAAGGAAGAAGTCGTCGAAGAGACCACGTCCACTTGTGGCAGTTGTTGTGCTTCCAAGAAGGCGCAGGAAGCGGAACAAAAAGCCAGTCTGGGCGAGAGATTCATTGCCGCGGTGAAGTACGGTTATGGCCGCATGATTTCCGATACTGCCAAATGGCTGGCCATTGGCCTGATCGCTGCGACTATCATCACCGCCGTCGTGCCGCAGTCGTTCTTCCTGCAGTGGGGTGATGGACTGATGGCGATGATTGTCATGGTCGTGGTCGGCTTGCCCATGTATATCTGTGCCACGGCCTCGACTCCTGTTGCGGCCAGTCTATTGTTCGCGGGAATCTCTCCCGGAGCAGCGCTGGTCTTCATGCTTACCGGTCCGGCTACCAATATTGCCACCATGGGTGTGATCAGGGAGCAACTCGGTACACGCTCCCTGATGGCTTACCTGGCTGGAGTAGTTGGCACGGCGATTATCTGTGGCCTGGTGCTGAATTCCCTCTACGCCAATTTCGGCTGGCCTTTACAGCTGTCCATGGCAGAGCATGGGGAAAGCTATCCACTGTGGCGACAACTTGCCGCGGTATTACTGGTTGGCCTGATTGCCAGGGTCTGGGTGCAGCCCCTCTTTGCTCGCCGGGAAGCAGTAGGAACGCCCGCCGAACAGAGCTAAGTCTGCGTCATCAACCTCGCCGCCCGGTTACGCGGTGGTTTTCATCGAGTGTGAACACCGTATCCGCCTGGGCAGGCAGGGTGGCGAGGCAATGTCTGGTCAGTCGTTCGTAGTGCTGGATGAAGCGCTGCAACTGCGCGCTGTTCATCACCCCAGCGCTGTCTCCACCACCAAGGTTGCGCAGCTTGTCTTCCTGCAATCCACGCCACTCATAGACCATCTCAAATGATGGCGCCTGCAACAGGATCAATCGGTCCAGCATATCGAAGATTGGGACATAGTCCTCGGCCAGTCGCTTATTAACATAGCGGCGCCAGTCACCGTTCTGGTCCTCCTGCGCTTCCAGCTCGTTTATCGGTTCAACCAGTGCTGCCTCGGCTTGCGCGCCAGCGCCTACAAACCAGCCTTCGAGAATGACCAGGTTCGCTTGCTGGGTGAGTCGCGGGCAATCCGCTTCGCCGACACTATCGTCACTGGCCTTGTTGAATGCAGGCAACACTAGTGGCTCTTTCAACTCACCCTCACGAAGTCGGCGCATCACATCGCCAAGCCGGTTTGTGTTGTGGGTGCCTGGAACGCCGCGGGTGGCCAGTAATGGATGTTGGCGCGCGGCAAGTTCGATGCGCGCCGCTTTACCCAGGTAGAAGTCGTCGATAGAAAGGACGACGATGCTGTACCCATTACTTTCCAGGCACAGTTTGATCAGCTTGCCCAGGGTTGATTTGCCGGTTCCCTGTGCGCCGTTGATACCCAAAAAAAGTGGAGCTTTGCCACTCTGCTCGATGCTGTCTCGTAGCTCGTCAACCAGGGGCAGGAACCATCGGCTAGCGTCTTTGCCATAGCTATCGGGAAGATGCTCCTCATCAATGAGTTGTTGAATAACTTGTGGATACACAGTTGATAAGCACTTGAGTGTTGGTAAGCAAGGGCATGTTACTGTGAAGAATGCTCTATTCACAGCGTTGATGTGGGTAGCCTATAGCTACTGTGTTAGCATGCAGAGCGACCCTGGATTTTTCTTTTTTCGATTCTCACTGGCTACGAAAAGTGCTTCCCGAACACCCGATCATTATCTCACCGACCCTGGCCGCAACAATTGGTCTTGAGGAAGCGGTGTTACTGCAGACGCTTTCTGAGTGGTTAAAGCATCGTGCGGTGAGCAGAGCTGAGGTATCGGGTCAGCAGTGGCTGAGTACCAATCTCGCCGAGTTATGCCAGTCACTGCCGTTCTGGGATGAGGCTGAGATCGATCGTGTACTACATAGTTTGCAGACGCTGGGTCTGATTGTCATCGATCGAAGTGCGGCGACGGGCAAGTTCTGGATCGCACTGGAGTCCGGGAATAAGGAAAAGATCGTTGCGAACAAACCCTCGACTCGCAGTGGCCGCGAAGCAAGAAAGCCTGTTATAGAGAATTCTTCGATTACCAATCTTATACCTGCTGACTGGCGGCCGGATGAAAACTGGATTCGCCTGTGCAAGCAGCATTCGATACCAGAAGATTTTATTCAATCGCTGGTTGCAGAATTTGTCGCATACTGGCGCGAACGAGGCCAGGCACGCTTTTCCTGGGGTAATGCATTCTACAAACACGTGTTGAAGGAATGGCGTCACGAACAAACCCGGCGCGGTGCTCACGAGCTGGCGAGCACCATGTCCCCCGAATGGCAGCCCAGCCAAGACGCCATCGACATCCTGGAGAAGGCGGGAGTGAGCAGGAGCTTCATCGAGGACGCGGTACCGGAATTTGTTCTTTACTGGCGTGAGCGCGGCGTGGTTCACGGCGCCTGGAACACCAAGTTTATTGAGCACATTCGCCGCCAGTGGGCCAAGTTCTCGGCCTCTTTCGGGGTAGATGACACGCCGCGACAAATCCCGGAAGACTGGCAGCCCAGCGCAGAATGTTATGAGATACTGGCATTGGCAGAAATTGATGCTGACTATGCCACATCGAAAGTACCGGAATTTGTCATGTACTGGAGAGACAGCAAGCAGGCGAGGGCGTCCTGGAACACCGTCTTTCTGCAGTTTATTAAAATGGATTGGGCGCGACGACTGAACGAGTTGCAGACCCGGGGCAGTACCTATGCACAAGATCAAGCCATTGCTGGATCTACAGAAGAAAAGGTTAGAGCAAGGCTCGAAAAACTCGCTGACCGAAGCTGGGCAGACTAGGGTAGAAGAGCCTGCTCGGACTGAATACGAGAGTGAACAAACGCCGGGGAGCATGGATCACACCGAAGTGATCACCCGGCTGTTCGCCGAATTCCAGTTCGCCTATCACAACCAGTACCACAAGGCGTTTCCCAACGAGGAAGACCTGATTATTGCCAAGAAGTTCTGGCTCCAGAGCCTGGCAGATTTCCCTGCCGAGCTCATCCAGCAAGCCGGCAAATCCCTGATTCGCAGCCAGCCCTATCTACCGACCATCGCTTCCATGGCGCAGGCCTGTGAGCAGGGGGCCGAGTTGTTTGGCTTGCCCGACGTGCGCAGCGCCTACGTGGAGGCATGCACAGCAGCCTCGCCGAAACATGATCAGCAATGGAGTCATCCGGCTGTGTTCCTGGCAGGGAAGGCCAGCGACTGGTATCTGCTGGCCAATGAGAGCGAAAGCGTAGCCTTCCCTGTGTTCGAACATCACTATACGCGATTGTGCCGGGAAGTGATGCAGGGAAAGGAGCTGAGCGTCGATGCGCCAAAGCCCCTGCCGGAAAAAATCGAGACGAAGCTGACTGGCAAGGACCTGCACGCGCGACTGCAGCAGCTCAGGAAAGAGCTCAAACTATAAGTTCTTTCCAGCGCTAAGTTTTAACTATCCAGTTTGCGATACTTCATTCGCGTCGGCTGGTTGTCGCCGACCCGCTTCTTGTATTCCGCTTCATAGTCTGAATAGTTGCCTTCGTGCCACACCACCTGGCTGTCACCTTCAAAAGCCAGGATGTGGGTACAGATGCGATCCAGGAACCAGCGATCGTGTGAAACAACGATCGCGCAACCGGGAAATGCCAGCAGTGCTTCTTCCAGCGCACGCAAGGTTTCCACGTCCAGGTCGTTGGTGGGTTCATCGAGCAACAGGACATTGCCACCCTTCTTCAGCAACTTGGCCATATGCAGGCGATTGCGTTCACCACCGGAGAGGTCTTTCACATATTTCTGTTGATCGCTGCCGCGAAAATTGAAGCGACTCGCGTAAGCGCGGGAAGATATCTCGTACTTGCCGATCTGCAGGATGTCCTGTTCATCGGAGATCTCCTCCCACACGGTGTGTTCACCTTCCAGTGCATCGCGACTCTGATCCACATAAGCCAGGTTGACAGTCTCACCCAGGTCGATGCTGCCATCGTCCGCCTGCTCGGCACCGACCAGCATGCGCAGGAATGTGGTCTTGCCCGCGCCGTTACCACCAATGATGCCGACAATACTACCCTTGGGTACCGAGAAACTCAGGTCGTCGATCAACACCTTGTCGCCGAATGACTTGCTCAGGTGATTCACCTCGATCACCTTGTCGCCGAGGCGCTCACCTGGCGGTATGTACAGTTCCTGGGTCTCGTTACGCTGTTGGAATTCTTTCGAGTTGAGTTCTTCGAAGCGGGCGATACGTGCCTTGCTCTTGGACTGGCGACCCTTCGGATTGGCGCGCACCCATTCCAGTTCTGACTTGATGGTGCGCTCCCGGGCTGCTTCCTGTTTCTCTTCAACCTCCAGGCGCTTTTCTTTCGCCTCCAGCCAGGCACTGTAGTTACCCTCATAGGGAATGCCATGGCCGCGATCCAGCTCCAGGATCCAGCCGGCGGCATTGTCGAGGAAGTAGCGGTCGTGGGTAATGGCCACGACGGTTCCTGGGTACTCTTGCAAGAATCGTTCGAGCCAGGCGACGCTCTCGGCGTCCAGGTGGTTGGTGGGCTCGTCCAGCAGCAACATGTCAGGCTTGGATAGAAGCAGTCGACACAGCGCTACCCGGCGACGTTCACCACCGGACAGTTTGCTGACTTCTGCTTCCCAGGGTGGCAGGCGCAGGGCATCCGCGGCAACCTCGAGTGTTCTCTCGATCTGCCAGCCATCCACCGCGTCGATCTTGTTCTGCAGTTCTCCCTGCTGCTCCAGCAGCTTGTTCATCTCATCATCGCTCATGGGCTCGGCAAACTTGTCGCTGATCTCATTGAACTGGTTCACCAGGTCGATGATCTCCTTCACCCCCTGTTCGACATTGCCGCGCACATCGAGGTTCTCATCCAGTTCCGGCTCCTGGGGCAGGTAACCGATCTTGATTCCCGGCTGTGGCCTGGCTTCACCGTTAATTTCCGTATCCAGGCCGGCCATGATGCGCAGCAGCGTGGATTTGCCCGCACCGTTGAGTCCGAGAACACCAATCTTGGCGCCGGGGAAAAAGGACAGGGAGATGTCTTTGAGAATTTCTCGCTTGGGCGGTACTACCTTGCCAACGCGATTCATGGTGTAGACGAACTGGGCCATAGGGATCCTGATGCAGATAAAAAGTGGGCGCTATTATGGCACACCGCCCCAGCCCTTGCCCCCCGTGCTATTGCAAAGGACACCCAATTAAAATCCTGGCCAGATTTAAATGGGTGTCCAATAAATGAGGTCAGATTGGCGCGGGGTGGGGTGAGCAGGGAGGCACCATATCTTGTGGCGAGGAACACAACATATTGATGCTGATCCTGCATCCTTCAGGTAGAATAGCGCCTTCCTTGAATCCGCCAACCTCGCACACATGGAGCCCGAGCTAGATGTTTAAAACCGATTCCAGCCTTTCTGAATTTGATCCCGAGATCAGCGCAGCAATAGAAGCAGAAAAGAAGCGGCAGGAAGAGCACATCGAGCTGATTGCTTCAGAGAATCACACCAGCCCATTCGTCATGGAGGCGCAGGGTTCGGTGCTGACCAACAAGTATGCAGAGGGCTATCCGCGCAAGCGCTACTACGGCGGCTGCGAAAACGTGGACACGGTGGAAGAGATAGCCATCGCCCGGGCGAAAGAGTTGTTTCAGGCTGACTATGCCAATGTGCAGCCACATTCCGGGTCTCAGGCCAATGCGGCAGTCTACATGGCACTGGCTAAACCCGGAGACACGGTGCTCGGTATGAGCCTTGCCGATGGTGGTCACCTGACTCATGGTGCCAGCGTGAGCTTCTCCGGGCGTATCTATAATGCGGTGCAGTATGGGCTCAACAGTGAAACTGGCGAGATCGACTATGCGCAGGTGGAAGCCCTGGCCCAGGAGCACAAACCACGCATCATCATGGCGGGATTTTCCGCTTACTCCCGGGTCATCGACTGGCAGCGTTTCCGCGACATAGCCGATGCCGTGGGTGCCTACTTCGTCGTCGACATGGCCCATGTGTCCGGATTGATCGCAGCGGGTGTGTACCCGAGCCCGGTCAATATTGCCGATGTGACTACATCGACCACACACAAGACGCTGCGCGGCCCCCGCGGGGGAATCATCCTGGCGCGCGCCAATGAAGAGCTGGAGAAGAAACTGAATTTTGCCGTTTTCCCGGAGAGCCAGGGCGGGCCGCTGATGCATGTCATCGCAGCCAAGGCGGTTTGTTTCAAGGAAGCGATGAGCGAAGACTTTAAAACCTACCAGCAACAAGTGGTAAAGAACGCGAAGGTCATGGCGCAGACGTTTATCGATCGTGGCTATGATGTGGTATCGAACGGAACCGATGATCACCTGTTCTTGCTTAGCCTGATCCGGCAGGGCATCACCGGGAAAGACGCCGACGCCGCGCTGGATCGCGCCAACATCACGGTCAACAAGAACGCCGTTCCCAATGATCCGAATCCACCGTTCGTTACCAGCGGCTTGCGCATTGGTACCCCAGCAGTCACAACTCGCGGCTTCGTAGAAGAAGATTGCAGCACCCTGTCGAACTGGATGTGTGATGTGCTTGACGACCTTGGCAACGAGGCGAAGATCGAAGAAGTGAAGCAGAGTGTCCTGGCGCTGTGTGCCAAACATCCTGTCTATCAGTCATAAACAAAAACCAGAATAAGTTGTAGCGGAACCAATATGCACTGTCCGTTTTGTGGAGCCATTGATACCAAGGTAATCGATTCCAGATTGGTCTCGGAAGGAAACCATGTGCGTCGTCGACGCGAATGTATAACCTGCGAGGAAAGATTTACTACTTACGAATCAGCAGAACTGGTGATGCCTCGCATCATCAAGCAGAACGGAATTCGCGAACCATTCAATGAAGACAAACTCATTGCTGGCCTGCACAAGGCGCTGGAGAAGCGACCCGTAGGCATAGAGAAAGTAGAAGAGGCAGTGAATCGAATCAAGGCAACTTTGCGTTCCACAGGTGAACGGGAAGTGCCGTCGCGTGATGTGGGTGAGCAGGTCATGAAAGAGTTGCGTGACCTGGATGAAGTAGCCTTCGTCCGCTTCGCTTCGGTGTATCGATCATTCAAAGACCTTAACGAATTCCGCCAGGAAATCGACCGTCTGTCCAAAGACAACGAGAAATAAGGCCGCCACCTAATACGGCCCTTGGTCCCATTGCCATAGCAGGTCTGCTATCATCACGCTCCGGCCCATCGAGCAGGCCGGCGAACTCACTTCTTCTGTCCGTCAGACTACCCTTATTGATAACTCATGAAATCATTGCACAACAACGAGCTTGATTCTTCGGTTATTGACTGGCCAGTTCATATGCAGCGCGCCGTGGACCTTGCGGCCAATGTGATGACGGCTACGCCCAATCCCCGTGTGGGCTGTGTAATCATTCGCGACCGGGAGGTCATTGCAGAAGGCTGGCATCAGGCGGCCGGACAAGCCCACGCTGAAGTAATGGCACTCCAGGCAGCGCAGGACTGTTCGGGGGGCACCGCCTTTGTCACGCTGGAACCCTGTAATCATCAGGGCAAGACCGGGCCCTGTACCGAGGCACTTATCGACGCGGGAATCCAGTGTGTCGTAATCGCGATGGTCGATCCAAATCCCAAGGTAGCGGGCAAGGGCGTGGCAAGACTGGAGGCGGCGGGTATCGAAGTATTCCATCTTCTGGACTTCGAGGCAGCAACGCAGGAATTGAACAGGGGGTTTGTGCAGCGCTGGCAAACGGGAAGGCCGAGAGTACGTATGAAGCTTGCTATGAGCCTCGATGGTCGAACTGCATTGGCCAATGGAGAGAGTAAGTGGATAACGGCAGCGTCTGCGCGGGAAGATGTGCAGCGTTTGCGCGCCATCAGCAGCGCCATTGTCACTGGCATTGGCACCATTGAAGCAGACGACCCCCAACTCAATGTGCGCGCGGAAGAGCTGGGCCTGAGTGAAACCCAGCTGATAAGCAATCAAGCCTGCCTCGACCGACAGCCGATGCGGGTTGTGCTGGACAGTGACCTGCGAGTAGCCGCAAATGCGCGTGTTTTCGACGGTCCGGGCGAGGCAGTTGTCTACACCAGCAAGCCGTGCAGCGCAGCAGATAAAGACCGCCTGAATCATGTGGAAATCAGGCAGCAGAACGAAGGCCAAAGTGTCGATTTGCTATCTATGCTAGAATCGCTGGCCGCTGACTACGAATGCACTGACGTGTTAGTGGAGGCAGGTCCCACACTTTGTGGTGCCTTCCTGCAGGCAGGCTTAGTCGATGAACTGGTTGTCTATATTGCGCCCAGAATTTTTGGCGCCGATGCCAGGCCACTGCTGCAGGTGCAGGGGATCGATTCGCTTGCCAGTACTTATGACTTTGCAATCAGTTCTGTAGATAAAGTCGGCAGTGATATCAAAGTCGTACTGAGTTCTATTTCCTGACGGACGTTCAATGTTTACTGGAATCATTGCTGCCATTGGTACGGTTACCGATGTGCAGCTCAAGGGCAAAGATGCGGTGTTGCAGATCGACTGCGGCAAACTGCCTCTCGATGATACTGTGCTGGGTGACAGCATCGCTGTGAACGGCTGTTGCCTGACAGTTGTCGAGATGGGCAGTGACTGGTTCAAAGCGGATGTCTCTGCCGAGACATTGCGCTGTACGACAATTGGCAGCCTGCAGAACGGATCAAAAGTGAATCTGGAAAAGGCCATGCTGGCCAGCGATAGATTCGGCGGACATATCGTCAGTGGTCATGTGGATGGCGTCGGTGAGTTGGTGGTAATGAAAGCTGACGGCGATAGTCTGAAGTTAGAATTCTCCGCCCCTGCGGAACTTAAGAGATACATCGCCGCTAAAGGCTCGATTACTATCGATGGAACCAGTCTGACGGTGAATTCAGTCATGGACAATTTGTTCACGATCAATGTAATTCCCCACACACAACAGGAAACCATCATCGGTGCATATAGTGTGGGTCAGCGGGTAAACCTTGAGGTCGATTTGATTGCCCGCTATCTGGAAAGATTACAGGTGAGTGAACAACAATCGCAGGTAGACAGAGATTTTCTCCACGAGCATGGCTTCATGGAGACAGGTAAGCATTAAGCAATGGAACTCAATTCAATAGAAGAAATCATCGACGATATCCGTCAGGGCAAGATGGTAGTGTTGATGGATGATGAAAATCGCGAGAATGAAGGCGATCTCATTATTGCGGCCGAGCGTGTGCGTACCGAAGACGTAAATTTCATGGCAACCAATGCCCGTGGACTGATCTGCCTGACCCTGACACCGGATCATTGTCGTCATCTTAAATTACCGTTGATGGTGAATGAGAACAACACGCCCTATAACACCAATTTTACGGTCAGTATCGAAGCGGCAACTGGTGTCACCACTGGCATCTCGGCTGCCGACAGGGCCCGCACCATACAGGTGGCAGTAGCAAGGGATGCGCAGCCTGAAGACATCGTCCAGCCTGGACACATCTTTCCGATCATGGCTCAGCCCGGCGGCGTGTTGCGCCGTGCCGGACACACGGAAGCGGGTTGTGACCTCGCCCGGCTTGCTGGTTATCAGCCAGCGGCCGCTATCGTCGAGGTTATGAATGAAGATGGATCAATGGCACGAAGGGAAGACCTGGAAGTCTTTGCGCAGAAGCACGAGCTCAAGATCGGCACTATCGTCGATCTGATTCACTATCGCATTGCCAATGAGCACACAGTACAGCTTCAGGAAACAAATGAGCTGGAGACCGCGTTCGGACAATTTACTGTGCACAGCTATCAAGATTCGATAAGTGGTAGCCTGCACCTCGCTTTCGTCAAGGGAAAAATCAAAGCGGAAGAACCGACGCTGGTCAGGGTGCACATACCCAACGCGCTGCGCGATATCTGTGAGGTATACAATGCAGAACGCACCAGTTGGTCTTTCAGCGATGCGCTGGAGTACATCGCGAAAGAGGGCAATGGTGTCGCTGTCCTGTTGTCCGGTGAGGATTATGGTCATGATCTCGCCCATAACCTGGCTTCGGCGATGGCTGAAGGGGCTGAGTTGGCGCAGAGCTCCCGTGGTGGCAGCGATTTGACCATTGGAACAGGATCGCAAATACTCAGAGACCTGGGTGTCGGTAAGATGCGCCTGTTGAGTTATCCGGCGCGCTTCAACGCGATCTCGGGTTTCGATCTGGAAGTCGTCGACTTCGTGCAGTTTAAAAAATGAGCAAGGCAGCGAAGGCAGAGCAATGAGCACAATCAAGACAATAGAAGGCAATTACCAGAATGGCAGCGCCAGATATGGCATTGCGGTTGCCCGATTCAACAGTTTCATCGTGGACAGATTGCTCGATGGTGCGCTGGATGCACTGCGCAAGCATGGTGTGCAGGACAAGGACATCACCATCGTGAAAGTTCCCGGCGCTTACGAATTGCCTCTTGCCGTACAGAAGATGGCCACGCAGGAAAATTTTGATGCCATTATTTCCCTGGGTGCGGTCATTCGTGGTGGTACACCACATTTTGAATATGTGGCCGGCGAGTGCGTCAAGGGTATGAGCCAGGTGAGTCTCAGCTCGGGCATACCAGTTGCTTTCGGTGTGCTCACCGTCGACACCATTGAGCAGGCGATCGAGAGAGCGGGCACCAAGGCCGGTAACAAAGGTGCCGAGGCGGCCCTGACCGCCATCGAAATGGTCAGTCTGTCTCGCCAGTTAGAAAACTAGCGCGAGCTTCCACCAGCTTTAATTCAGGCTTCTTCATGGCCAGGCAAATTCCCTTAGCACAACGTCGTATGGCGCGGCAGCTTGTCATGCAGGCGCTCTATCAATGGCTGATGTCCGGTTCAGACCCGTCGGAGATCAATCAGCAATTTCATGAAGACAACGGCAAACGCGTTGACTGGGAGTATTTTGATGCGCTGTTTCCGGAAATCACCAAGCGACGTGAATCCTTGATGTCAGAGCTCGAAACCCATCTCGACAGAAAAGCCGAAGCGCTCGATCCGGTGGAGCAAGCCATACTGTTGCTCGGTACCTTTGAGTTGTCAGAGCGCATTGATGTGCCATATCGCGTGGTTATCAATGAATGTGTTGAGCTGGCCAAGTCTTACGGTGCGACTGACAGTCATAAATACATTAATGGGGTTCTGGATAAACTAGTGCCAGCTCTGCGCGCAGCGGAGCATGGCCAGCGATCCTGAGAATCCCGTTCAGAGCGCGCAGACCTCATGGCCATCTCTGAGTTTGAAATAATCGAGCGCTATTTTTCCGCACTCGACCTTCAGGATGAGCAAATGCATATTGTCCTGGGAATCGGAGACGACGGCGCTGTTCTCGACACTCCCACTGGTTACCAGCAATGCATCAGTACAGATTTGTTGCTTGAATCGATACATTTTCCAGCAGCGGCGGATCCCTTCCTGCTTGGCCAACGGGCACTGGCAGTAAATTTGAGTGACCTCGCCGCCATGGGTGCCGAGCCGCTTTGCTTTACTCTTGGCATCGCATTGCCCGGGTACGATGAGCACTGGCTGACTGCGTTTAGCAAAGGCCTGTCCAATATCGCGCAGCAGTATCATTGCCCGCTTGTTGGTGGCGACACCACCCGTGGTTCGTTGACTATTTCCATTCAGGTGCATGGCCTGGTCAAATCCGGCCAAGCCCTGCGCAGGGATGGCGCCAATGTTGGCGATCATTTACTGGTTACCGGATCTCTTGGCAAAGGTGCGTTGGCATTGGCAGCCCTTGGTGTGCCAGTGCATTTCGATCACTCCCTGCATGAGCAGCTGGCGACTCTTGGCAGCTCAGAGAATGAGAAGCTGCAGCAATACTTCTACAGCCCACAGCCACGGCTTGGTTTTGCCCGGCAGGCAGCTCCGCTGATCAATGCGGCGCTTGATATTTCCGATGGCCTGGCCGGAGATCTGCAGCACATATTAGACAGAAGCAGGGTGGGAGCGAGAGTTTACATGGAGAAGCTTCCCCTGGATTCATTGTTCGCGGATTATGTCGAGCGCCAACAACGGCAGTCGGCAGCCTTGTACGGGGGTGATGACTACGAGCTGTGCCTGACAGTTGCAGCGGAAAACCTGCCAGATGTCCATGCCATCGCTGAGCAACATAGTCTGGCACTGACCGACATTGGTGAGATCGAAGCAGAACCAGGCTTGCGACTCGTCGATGCTGCAGGGAATCAACAGGATGGCGCCGCGCTTTCTTTTGATCATTTCAAAGCAGGACAGGACTCATGAGCATTCCGGCCGGATTCAGCAAGACCAATGCCCTGCACTGGCTGGCCTTCGGCTTTGGGGCCGGGTTTTCTCCCAAGGGGCCGGGTACGGCAGGCAGCCTGGTGGCCCTGCTGCCCTATCTGTTGATCATTCACCTGTCTAACTGGTTTTATCTGGCCGTGGTCCTGCTCGCCCTGATTGCCGGGATATGGATCTGCGGGCGCACCGCCGAGGATCTGGGCGTTCATGATCACGGTGGCATAGTCTGGGATGAATTCGTCGGTATGTGGATCGCGCTGTTCCTGGTGCCGGCCAGCCTTGTCTGGATCGCTTGCGCCTTTCTCCTGTTTCGTCTGCTGGACATTCTCAAGCCCTGGCCCATCAACTGGGCAGACAAGAAAGTAGAAGGGGGCCTGGGCATCATGCTGGACGACGTATTAGCAGGTATAATGGCCGCCCTGATCATCCAGGCCGCCCTGGTATTGATGAATTAGCGCATCGAGGATTTAGTGTCAGTAGAATATGTCGCATCGGCTACCCTGCCCACCAAGTGGGGTGAGTTCACCATACACGGCTTTGCGGAATCGGCCACCGGCAAGGAGCATGTGGCTCTCACCGTTGGTGATCTTCAGGATGGTGAAGCGCCCCTGTGCCGGATTCATTCTGAGTGCCTGACCGGAGATTGCCTGTTCAGCCTGCGCTGTGATTGCGGCACCCAGCTCCAGCTAGCGATGGAAAAAATCGCCAAAGAGGGTCGCGGTCTCATTCTTTACCTGCGCCAGGAAGGTCGCGGCATTGGCCTGTTGAACAAGATCAAGGCTTATGCACTCCAGGATTCCGGTGCGGACACCGTAGAAGCGAACGTGCAGCTTGGTTTCGAACCGGACAGCCGCCAGTACGATATCTGCAAGCCCATCCTTGCCCATTTTCATGTGCAGAAGCTGCGCCTGATGACCAACAACCCGCGCAAGGTTGATGCCTTGCAGGCGATGGGAATCGAAGTCACGGAAATCGTTCCCATGCACACCCAGGCCAACCCCCATAACGAAAGTTACCTGGCTGCGAAGTTCGACAAGCTGGGCCATTTGAAATAATCCGTGCATCAACGCCACTGGCATGGTTGACAAGGATTGGCTACAGACAAAAAAAGCATCACCATCGATTTGATTCGTCACGGGGAACCCGAGGGCGGGGACATCGTGCGCGGCCGGGTCAATCCAGTCCTTACTCAAACTGGTTGGCAACAGATGCGAAACGCTGCTGCACTGGATGAACAACACACTCCTTCGCCTGGCACTCCCGCGTGGACACATATCATCACCTCGCCACTACTGCGCTGCCGTGAGTTTGCAGAGCGTTCCGCTGCCAGCGCCGGACTATCGGCAGCGATCATCGATGACTGGCAGGAGATTGACTACGGCGACTGGGATGGCATGCCTGCTGCAGAGTGGCGCAAGGTGGCTGCCGATCAGTTCAGGGCATTCAGAGAAGACATTACCGCATTGGCTCCACCCAATGGTGAATCCTTTATACAGTTTCGTGATCGCGTGTTGTCGGCATGGAACAGGCTGGCGGAATTTGACCATGGCTCGCACCTGCTGGTGGTAACCCATGGTGGTGTGCTCCGTGTAGTACTACCTCATGTACTTGGCATGCCGGCGAACCGAAGTTTTCCGCTGCATATTCCATTCGCCTGTTATAGCCGTGTTCAGCTCGAAGTTGAGGATGCAGGGCAGGAAGAGGGGGATGGCAAGCACAGGAAGCTTCATGCATCCCTGGTTTTCCATAATGGTGCCGAGCATGGCGCCAGTTTCTAACGGCTAGTAATCGATTCCTTTCTGTACCTTGATGCCACTGTCAAACGCGTGTTTGACACTTTCCAGCTCCGCAACCGTATCAGCCATTTCGATTAACTCCCTGGCAGCATTACGACCGGTGACAATCACGTGTTGTGCAGTCGGGCGATTGGCCAGGGCGTCCAGCACTTCCTGTTTGTCCAGGTATCCGTAGGTCAGCATGTAGGTCAGCTCGTCCAGAATCACCACATCGATATTCTCATCAGCCAGGAGTCGCTTCGCTTCCGCCCAGGTGGCGGCTGCGGCGGCGATGTCTTTGTCCCGGTCCTGGGTCTCCCAGGTGAACCCGGTCGCCATGACATGAAATTCGACCAGAGGGTGATCCCTGAACAGCAGGTGTTCGCCGGTTTCCCACACGCCCTTGATGAACTGGACTACGGCACAATGCAGGCCGTGGCCGACACTGCGCGCCAGCATGCCGAAGGCAGAAGAACTCTTGCCCTTGCCATTACCGGTAAGCACCACTAATAGCCCTTTATCGATGCTTGCCTGCTCAACCTTCTTGTCGATGTGCTCTTTCTTGCGCTGCATCGCCTTTTTATGCCGGGCCTTACGGTCTGCTGAAGTGGTCATTATGCGGGAACTACCTGCCAGAGTTTGATTATTGGTTACTGCAAGAGCAGCGCCATCATTTACCGATCATGGTGAAGTGTCAATTGTCGTTTTGACACTCCTGCAGCCAGCTCTCTATAATCACCGGGCTTTCAGGTGCTCGCCAGATATTAGTTGTATCAGGCGAGTTAAATGGGAACACAGGTGCACAATCCTGGGCTGCCCCCGCAACGGTAAAGATCATTGATCCTGAGCCCGATACCTGCCTGAAGCAGATACGTCACAGTAAGCGGAGGGCTTAGCTGGATCAGTCAGTTTCTTGCCATCCTGCTGATTTCTTCTCTCCCCTCATTTGGGCTCTTCGAGAACTCTATGGATCGGCTAAATTCAACCCGGGTGTTAACAACGCTGGTATTCCTGTTACCGGCACTGGTAGCGATTTATCTCGCAGTTGGGCCAAGTCTTATCTCGCCACTGCTTTTATTCAGCAGTCCCGAAAGCGAGTCGTTGATTCGTGACCAGGTCATTCTGCAGTCAATTCGCTTGCCGCGGGCTGTCATGGCTGTGTTGGTTGGATCGAGCCTGGCAGTTTGCGGCGCAGTGATGCAGGGACTGTTTCGCAATCCATTGGCGGATCCCTCCCTGATCGGAGTTTCCAGTGGTGCCTCTGCAGGGGCGAGCTTTGTCATCGTGTTTGGCGCCTCAGTGCTGCCAGGTAGCGAAATACTCGGTTTGTCTTTTGTGAGTATCGGAGCAGTGGCTGGTGCTGTACTCGCAGTTTTCCTGGTCTATCGACTGGCCACGGACCGCTACGGCACCTCGGTTATTACCATGTTGCTGTCAGGGGTTGCCATTGGTGCAGTAGCGAGTGCGCTGAACAACCTGTTTACCTATTTTGCGGACAGTGTGATGTTAAGACGCATCTCGGTCTGGGAGATGGGCAACCTGGAAGGCGCCAGCTGGAATCGAGTCGCAATCATGGCAGTGGTTGCGATGCTGTTATTGTGGAGAATTCCCCGCTACCGTCTTGCGCTCAACGCATTTCTACTGGGCGAATCGGAAGCGCGATACCTGGGCATCAATGTGGAGTGGGTAAAGAAAGAGTTGATCATGGTGACTGCTCTGGCCGTCGGTGTGAGTGTTGTGGTGGTTGGCAATATCGCCTTCGTTGGGCTTGTTGTGCCGCACATCATTCGTGGCGCGATTGGTCCAGATCATCGCAGCCTGATACCGGGTGCTGCATTGGCTGGAGCTGTATTGTTGTTGCTCGCCGACATGGCAGCAAGGACGCTTATCGCTCCCGCGGAATTGCCAGCGGGTGTACTGACTGCGCTTGTTGGAGCTCCGGTCTTCTTTTCATTGCTGATCAGAAGCAAGGCGCTGAATAATCCGGAGCGCTTGTGATAGATACGACTCCAACATTGCAACTCGAAGAACTGGACGTTCGAATCAGCCAGGATCTTTCGCTTTCCAACATAAGTTTCCAGATACACGCAGGAGAGGTCGCTGCGATTATTGGTCCCAACGGTGCGGGCAAAACCAGTTTGCTGCGCGCTATCTGCAATGAGCTGGACAGGCAATCTGGCGCACTGAAATTCAACGGTAGGGACATGGCAGCATGGAAGTTGTCTGAGCGTGCAAAGCTACTCGCCATCCTGCCCCAGCGCTCGGTTCTGGACTTTCCATTTTCAGTGAGCGAAGTGGTGAGTCTGGGCCGAATTCCCCACAGCAGTTCGCAACAGCAGAATGCCATCATAGTCGAGCAGGCCCTGGAACTTGTGGATTGCCTGCAATTTACGGATCGCTTGTTTCTCAGTCTTTCCGGAGGAGAGAAGCAACGCGTACAGCTGGCTCGTGTTGCGGCACAGATCTGGGAACGGCAGTCGTTGCATCGTTGCCTGATCCTGGACGAGCCCAGTGCTTCCCTGGATCTCGCTCACCAGGAGATGATCGCGAAGATGATCAGGTTTTTTGCCGAACAAGGGGTTGCCATTGTCACCGTCTTGCACGATCTCAACCTGGCCAGCCAATGTGCTGACAAGTTACTCGTGCTTAAAGATGGAAGTGCGATCGCCCAGGGCCGACCGGTTGAGGTGCTGAGCGAGAATCTGATTAGCGAGGCCTTTAATGTACATGCACAGCTAACAACTGCGAGCAAGGACGGCGCGCCGCGAATTATTACCTGATTGTTCCTGCCATGATTCTTACCATGACTCTTGCCATGATTTTCCCCACTATAAAGAGACTAGCGACAAAGCATATTGTGCCGGTGATACTGCTTGTAATATCGCAATCCCTAGCTGCGCAAGTATCGGTGATTGATGGTCTCGGCAACGAGGTGGTCCTCGACGGGCCGGTCCAGAGGATTGTAAGCCTGTCTCCTCACATCACCGAGTCATTGTTTGTGGCTGGTGCCGGCGACCGCCTGGTCGCCACGGTTCAGTTCAGTAATTTCCCGCAGGCCGCGCAAAGTATTCCGGTGATTGGTTCGTTTCGGGAAATTGCATACGAATCTGTTGTAGCCTTTAACCCGGATCTGGTGGTGGTGTGGGCGAGTGGCAATGGTGAAGAAATCATCGCGCGGCTGCGCAGTCTTGGTTTTACTCTTTATCTGGATGAGCCTCGCAGTATCGAAGCGATCGCGGAATCCGTGCGTAACTTTGGCGTTCTCGCAGGTACCAGTGATGTGGCCGAGCCGCAGGCGGCGCAGCTGCTGGCCAGACTCGATCGCTTGCGCCAGGCAGAGGAGAGCAGCGACCCGGTTCGCGTCTTCTACGAAGTCTGGAATGAACCGCTGACAACACTCAATGGCGAACATCTGGTTTCCGACATAATTCGGCTTTGTGGGGGTGTGAATGTATTCTCGGATGCCATTCCGCTGGCGCCAGTGGTGAGTACTGAGTCGGTTCTTTCAGCCGACCCACAACTGATCGTGGTGAGCGGCATGGATGAAGAACGTCCCGAATGGCTGGATGAATGGAGTGCGTGGCCTGGATTGAGTGCTGCCGAGAATGGGCATCTCCGGTTTATTCCGCCAGATTTGTTGCAGCGCAGTTCGCCGAGAATAATTCAGGGTGCCGAGATGATGTGTGAGTTTATCGCCCAGGCCGCTGCAGACTAGAATCTGAATATTAAACTGCTTCCGACTGAATCTTGCAGGCGTGCAGCTTCTGTCGGATTGAGATGACGATGCTGTCACTGTCCAGCCCGACGTCGGCCAGCATCTCCGGCACCTTGCCATGCTCGAGAAATTTGTCGGGCAGTCCCAGATTAAGAATAGGAATGCTGTAGTTACTGCTGAGCAGATACTCATTGACTGCGGAGCCTGCGCCACCAGCGAGCACATTTTCTTCCAGAGTCACGATGAGTTGGTGTGAAGTTGCCAGGTCTCCAATGAGTTCTTCGTCAAGCGGTTTGACAAAGCGCATGTCGGCAACGGTTGCATCAAGAACTTCAGCAGCCTTCAAGGCAGGTTCGACCATTGAGCCAAAGGCAAGCAAGGCAATAGAACGTCCCTTGCGTTTGACTACCGCCTTGCCGATTTCAACCGGGTCGAGATTCTGCGCTATTTCGGCGCCTGGTCCCTTGCCGCGCGGATAGCGCACCGCCGCCGGCCCGTGGTGCAGGTAGCCAGTGGAGAGCAGCTGATAGGTTTCGGCCTCGTCACTCGGTGCCATCACCATCATATTGGGAACGCAGCGCAGGTAGCTGAGATCAAAGCTGCCTGCATGAGTTGGACCATCCTCCCCAACGAGGCCTGCGCGATCGATTGCGAACAGGACATCCAAATCCTGCAAGGCCACGTCATGAATCAACTGGTCATAGGCTCTCTGCAGGAAGGTCGAGTAGATCGCGACCACGGGCTTGATGTCTTCGCATGCCATACCCGCGGCAAATGTCACCGCGTGCTGTTCGGCGATGGCAACATCGTGGAATCTTTCCGGGTACTGTTCGGCGAACTGCCGCATGCCCGACCCCTCGCCCATGGCCGGGGTGATGGCGACAAGTTTGTCATCAAACTCGGCGAGGTCACACAGCCATTGCCCAAAAACCTGTGAGTAAGTCGGGGCTGGAGTCCTGGCTTTGTCCGCTTCTTTCTCTGCGTTCGGGTTTGTGACTTTGCCTGGATCAATCTTGCTCAGTGCATGCATGCCATAAGGGTCGTTTTCCGATTCCGAATAGCCTTTACCCTTCTGGGTCACAATATGTAGTAGCTGGGGTCCTCGCAGAGTCTTGATGTTGCTGAGTATCTCCACCAGACGGCCAATGTCATGACCGTCGACGAGACCAATGTAGTTGAAGCCAATCTCCTCGAAAAGAGTGCCAGGTGACACCATGCCCTTCATATACTCTTCTGCGCGGTGCGCTGCTTTTAATGCCGGGGGCACTTTTGACAGCACGCGCTTGCTGCCTTTGCGAATAAAGTTATAGGGCTTGCTGGCCCACATCCTGGCGAAGTAGCTGGACAAGCCGCCGACATTGTTTGAGATCGACATGTTGTTATCGTTCAGGATTACCAGCATGTTTTCGTCGATGTGTCCGGCGTGATTGAGCGCCTCGAATGCCATGCCGGCGGTCATCGCGCCATCACCGATTACCGCGATGTTGTGATTATCCCTGCCCAGCATTTTACCGGCGACCATCATGCCGAGGGTGGCGGAGATCGACGTGCTTGAATGCCCAACACCAAAAGTGTCGTAGTCACTTTCCTGGCGTTTGGGGAAAGCAGCCAAACCACCTGCCTGCCGCATGGTCAGCATTTCTTCCCTGCGGCCGGTGAGAATTTTATGGGGATATGCCTGGTGCCCTACGTCCCACACCAGTTTGTCCTCGGGTGTATCGAAGACATAGTGCAGAGCTATCGTCAGCTCCACCACACCGAGACCTGCGCCAAAATGCCCACCAGTCTGACCCACCGAGTAGAGTAAAAACGAGCGTAGCTCTTCAGCCAGCAGGTTGAGCTCGGATATCTCCAGGCTCTTCAGATCAGCAGGAGAATTAATCCGGTCGAGAAGTGGAGTGTCGGGCCGCGTGAGTGGTATTTCTTCGAGCATGGGGCTATTTCAACCTATTTCTTGCGCAGCTTCAACGGTTACCAGGCTAGTAAATCCGGCTAACGATGTGACCTGCAAGATTCCGCAGGTTGTCTGCGCCAGGCAGTATAGCCAGTGAATCCTGTGCCCGTTCAGCGAGTTCTAAAGCCTTCGACCTGGCGCCATCCAAACCAAGCAGCGACACATAGGTTGGTTTATTGTTGAGCTTGTCTGACCCTTGTGGCTTGCCCAGCACCTCGGTGTCGGCAACCTCGTCCAGCACATCGTCCTGAATCTGGAAAGCGAGACCTATGCAGTCGGCATATTCCTGCAGGGCAGACAGGGACGACCCGGTAACGTCTGTTGCGCAATAGGCGCCCAGTAGTACGGAAGCAGAAATGAGCGCGCCTGTCTTTTTCCGATGCATCGATTCCAGCTCTTCGATGCTGATCAGGTTTCCCGCTGCCTGCAGATCTACGGCCTGCCCCCCGACCATGCCTTGTGCCCCTGCCGCCTCAGCGAGGACCCTCATCATCATTAATTGATTGCTGGTAAATCCGTCTGCAGACGCACCAGATAACATCTCAAATGCAAGGCATTGCAGTGCATCGCCAACCAGGATCGCTGTCGCTTCATCATAAGCCTTGTGCAGGCTCGGTTTTCCCCTGCGCAAATCATCATCATCCATCGCGGGCAAATCATCATGGCTCAGGGAGTAGCAATGTATCAGCTCCACTGCACAGGCGGGCAAGTCGGCATTTGCAAGCGGTGCGCCCACTGCTTCTGCAGCTGCGTAGACAAACACCGGGCGCAAACGTTTACCGCCGTTGAGTGTTGCATATCGCATCGCTTCGACCAGGCGTTGACTGGAATCTATAGAATCCAATTGCCTGGTGAGTGCTTCTTCGACGCGCTGCCTGGACAGGTCGAGGAACGCGTCCAGGTCCAGTTTTTCTGCATTGGATAATGGCAAGGACATCAGGATTCCGTGTCGGGCAGGTCGAGATCCTCGGTGCTGCCAGATTCATCCAACAGGACCTGTACTTTCTGTTCCGCCTTTTTTAATGCTGTCTGGCACTCTCTGGTCAGTTTGATGCCTTTTTCGAAAGCCTGCAGGGATTCTTCGAGACTGAGTTCTCCTTCCTCCATGGAAGTAACGAGCTCTTCCAGTTCTTCCAGTGCTTCTTCGAAATTGAAGCTTTTCGTCTTCTTGGCAGCCATGACCGTATTCCTTCCAGCATCCTGAGGCCGAATCAGCACAGGGACCAGCAATTATACGCGAAGCGCCAGCTAATTCATGTTTCCTCCACCGCATATATACCGAGACTGGCAATTGACCCTTCAGGTCGCCCGGCTTTACTCTATAGCCTCATTCTTTGGCCTTCAGGCCCAGAAGCCGCTGCTCATGACCGAATCCGCAAGCTGGAAATCATTTGTTCCCAAAGACTGGCGAATCCAGTTCGGATTGGTGCTGACACTGCTCTGGTTCGTGTTCCTGGCCATCTACATCGCGCGGAACGTGGGCTGGGGCTCATTCATGGATTTGCCCATTGATGAAATGGGCGCATTCCTGGAAGGTGCTTTTGCTTTTCTGGCTTTCCTCTGGCTTGTCATCGGTCTGTTCATTCAACAGTCCGTGCTGGCAGAAAACAATGAAGAGCTGCGGCGCAATAACCTGCACTCGGAAAAACAGACTCAGGCGATTGCAGCAACAGAGCTCAATGCCAGGCAGGAGACTTTCTTCAAGATTTCGGAAGCAACGCGCAGGCAGCTCGGCGCGATCACTGGCCTGCTGTTTATTTCCAGCCAGGGTCCGGTCGGCAACGGATCATACACGAGTGAAGATCTTGCAGAGATATGGAAACAGTTTGCCAGTGGAGATTCTGAAGTCTACTCGCGTATGTTCCTCACCATGGCCGGACAGGAAGGCGTCGACATGTTTGATCTTTTCTACGGCACGGAAATTCGTCACAACCATACCGAGAATTTCCTGGTTGGGTTCGATCGCCTGGTCAAACTAGCCAGGGAATGCGACACCGACAATATCATTCTCGATTCGTTAGTGATATCTGCCCACGGATTACTGAATCTGCGTATGCGCGAACTGCACCCGACGATGAAATTCAGGGAGATTGCAGTAACCAATACACAACGCTATCTGGAAACTATGGCCAACACCCTGCCGTCGGACACGAATGAATAATTCGCGATGAGAAACCAGCGGCAGTCACAATAATTAAATCCCCACTCAGGAGGAAATCATGGAATACGTAGTTATCGTCGTCGTCTTGGCGCTCATTGAATATATTGCGTTCAGCATATTGGTGGGCAGGGCGCGCGCCAAATACAACTGTCCCGCACCAGCGATCTCAGGAGATCCAATATTCGAGCGCTTCTATCGCGTGCAACAGAACACCATGGAGCAGCTCGTTGTCTTCCTGCCTGCCATCACTATCTATGGATTCTACGGTAATCCCACTATAGCAGCAGGGGTCGGCCTGATATTTGTCATCTCTCGCCTGATCTACCTGCAGGCCTATGTGGCGGACCCATCGAAGCGGGGCAGGGGATTTGTTCCCGGATTCCTGGCTACCGCATATCTGTTGATCGCCGGTCTTATCGCTGCTGCAGGAAATATTGCCTGACCAGCTTCTTTCTATACGCACTCGGGAGCAAAGCTCTCGCGGCGTGAAGGAAAACGGCATACAGACTGCGGTATTCAGCTGTATCTGATCCCCCGAATTTCATCCTGGCTGCGACGGAGTTCTCTTGTCCGGCCCCATACCGTGGGGTATTCTCGAGTCGGGGAGGAAGAACCTATGACTGAAGCGAGTTCCGCTGTCATTGACCGGGACGAGGGCTTTACGCGCTCGGCTGGAAAACAGCTGGCGATCTACGCCCTGTATGCCGTGGCTGCCCTTGTGGCGGTAATGTTTGTCCTGTCTGTCGCTGCCGGTAGTGCAGGCAGCACAGCCACGGGCAATGCTATCGATGCTGAAAACAACGTAATCACCATTGCTTTGCGCGAAGAGCCGCCGCAGATGGATGCCGCACGAGCCACCGATGCGTCCAGCCACATCGTGCTCGCGCACGTGATGGAAGGCTTGATCAGCTACGATCTGGATGCGCAACCTACGCCTGGTGTTGCTGAACGCTGGGAGATCCGCGAGGACGGAGCGACTTTCTGGTTACGTGAAGACGCACTGTGGAGTGATGGTGTACCAGTCACCGCTCATGATTTCGTTTTTTCCTGGCGCCGGGTGCTCAACCCGGATACTGCTTCCCAGTACGCTTTCATTCTCTACCCGGTGAAGAATGCCGAAGCGATCAACCGGGGAGATCTCCCTGTAGAGACGCTTGGCGTTCGTGCGGCAGGGGACAGGGTTCTCGAGGTCGAGTTTGAACGACCCACGCCTTACTTCGACAAGCTGGTTTCCTACCTCACCTACTACCCCACACGAGAAGACTTCTTTAACAGTACCAACGGTCGTTACGGTGCCGATGCAGACATGATGTTGTACAACGGCCCTTATGTCCTTACCGAGTGGGTCCATGGTTCAACCATGCGTTGGGTAAAGAATCCCCTGTACTGGAATAAAGAGAACAAGGGCTTCATTGACGAGATTCGTACCGCTTACATCACCCAGGACATCAACGCGAAGCTGAACCTGTTCAAGGATGGGCAGATTGCCGACACTCACCTGCTGTCACCCATGCTGCCCACGGCCATGGAACAGCGCTGGCAGATCGATCGCTCAATGGATGGCTCTGTTTTCTATCTGGAGTTCAATCACCGGGAAGAACGTATCAGTCGTAACTGGCATTTCCGCCGTGCGTTGCAACTGGCTCAGGATTCTTCCGAGTTGGTGTACAAGGTATTGAAGGAGCCAAGCTATATCCCGGGAACCAGTCTGTTTCCCGCGTGGTTATCCGGAGTCTCTGACTCATTCCAGAAGGAGTATCCGCCAGTCGAGCACAAGATGAATATCGCCGAGGCGAGAGAGCATCTGGAAATGGCAAAACAGGAGCTTGGAATTGACGAATTCCCCCCGCTGATGATGCTGACTGGCGATACGCCAATCTCGTTGCTGGCCGCTGAGTACTATCAGCAACTGTTTCGCGAGAACCTCGGCCTCGAATTTCGCCTCGACGTGCAAATATTCAAGCAGCGGCTTGAGAAGATGCGCCAGGGTGAATTCGATATCGTGTTGTCGGGTTGGGGTCCGGACTACAACGACGTGTTGACCTACGGCGATCTTTTTTCTTCCTGGAACCTGCAGAACCGCGGTCGCTACAACAGCCCGGAAATGGATTCCTGGATTCGTATTGCTCAGTCGGAGCTGGATCCGCAGAAGCGCATGGATGCTTTTGGAGAGATTCAGCGCCTGCTATATGAAGACATTGTTATCCTGCCTATGTACGAGCGTGGCTTTTCATTTGTTGTTGATCCACGCCTGAAGAATTTTCGGCGGCGTTCAGTTGGGCCCGAAGTGGATTACAACTTTGCTTATATAGATGCCTCAGGGCAATAAGCCGCAACAGTTTATCGAGTACGGGTCCCCAGTAGTCTAGATGTGGAAATACTTACTTAAGCGCCTGATTCAGGGCGTGATTACCGTCTGGTTCATCGCCACGGCGACATTTTTCGCCATGCACAATGTGCCGGGTGATCCGCTGATGAATGACAGGGCCATGACGGAAGCGACCCGGGCAAACCTGGAAGCCAAGTATGGCCTCGACCAGCCAATCTTCACCCAGTACACAATATTTCTAGGCAATCTGCTGCAAGGCGATTTCGGTATCTCCTTTGTGCAGGAAAATCGTGAAGTCAATGACATCATCCGGGAACATTTTCCGGTGTCCGCGATTCTTGGCATTCTGGCAGTCATCTTCGCCGCCACCGGGGGAGTGTTGCTGGGCGCACTCACCGCCCTGTATCGTAATCGCCTGCCTGATTACATCATCATGTTTCTGGTCATCCTGGGTATCTCGGTACCCAGTTTTGTCGTGGCCGCGCTTAGTCAGCTGACGCTGGTTACCCTCAACACCGCGGTCGGCAGAACCATACTGCCCGTTGCCGGCTGGGGCACCATATTACACATGTTAATGCCAGCTCTGGTTTTGGGTCTCAGCACTATGGCCTATCTCACGAGACTGATGCGTTCCTCCATGCTGGAAGTGACCAGTTCAGACTATGTGCGTACTGCCAAGTCCAAGGGTGCGCCACCAACACGAATCTTTACTCATCACCAGTTGCGTAATGCGGTACTGCCAGTGGTGACGGTTTTGGGTCCTGCCATCGCGGCGATCACTACGGGAGGATTTGTCGTCGAGCTTGTGTTCGCCATTCCGGGGCTGGGTCGCTACTTCGTTGAAGCGGTGCAACAACTGGATTACACGGTGATCATGGGCACGACTGTTTTCTATGGCGCCTTCCTGGTTTTCATGGTGATCCTGGTTGATGTGGTCTATGGCCTCATTGACCCGCGGGTGAGACTGGACACATGACTGAGCTGACTTCGACAGACTTCTCACCGTTGACGGAAGGGCATGAAGTTCATTCCATCTCGCGGCCTTCGCTGTCTTACTGGCAGGATGCCTGGATTCGTTTGAAGGCAAACAGAAGGGCACTCGCTTCCCTCTATATTGTCATCGGCTTGCTGTTTTTTACGCTGATAGGTCCCGTTTTGTGGACCGTCGATCCGGCCCGACAGGACCTGGATCAGATCAGTCTCCCACCCGGTACCGATCGCAATGCGACTGTAGTTGCGCCTTACCAGCCCTGGTTTGGCGGCTCATCCGGGGCTGGGGAAGGCCTGCGGCTAGCAGAACAGGCAACCACGCAGGCAGTGCGTCTGCAATGGGATGTGTTGCCGGGAGCGTACGGCCACCGGGTGTATCGCAACCTGTTTCCCGTCGGACCGGAACTGGCTTATGGCATACCACTCGCTGAAATTCTGAACAACGACACACTCTATTTTGAAGATCGTCTGGACCTGAAGCCGGGTGCATATTTCTATTCGGTTGTCGCGCTGGGTCCCCGTGGTGAAATTCTGCCCGAGTATGAGTCTCTCGAAGTAGAGATCGAAAGGGTAACGACTGTTGCTGAAGCAGTAGACAGAGGACTGGTCGCAGAAGGCGCCGACTTGCAGATTGGCGATCAGATTGAGCTGGAATGGCACCCTTTGGGAACTGACTATCTGGGCCGCGATATGCTGGCACGCCTCATGGCTGGCGCTCGCGTGTCTCTATTCATTGGTATCGGTGCGCCGCTGCTGTTTGTCATTTTTGGCGTCACCTATGGTTCTATTGCAGGCTTCGTCGGTGGCCGCGTCGATCAGTTGATGATGCGGGTTGCCGATTTTGTTGTCGCTCTGCCATTCCTGTTATTCATGATCGTATTCAAGATCGCCTTCGGCATTGGTCCCGGCGAGAGCGGTGTATTCCCGATGCTGGTTGCCATGGTGGTTCTGCTGTGGCCGGCTACCGCGCGCCTGGTGCGAGGCCAGATTCTGCAGATTCGCGAGCAGGGCTACATCGATGCCTCACGCCTGCTCGGTGCCAAGACGCCCTACCTGGTATTTCGTCACATGATTCCCAATACCCTGGGTGTGGTGCTGGTGACCCTGACCTTTGCTATTCCCAGTGCAATCTTCACCGAGGCCTTTCTGTCCTTTATCGGTATGGGGGTTGCGCCACCGACGCCATCATGGGGATCTATGTCCAACGAAGGCATCAAGACCATGCTCACCACACCCCATGAGCTGATCTTCCCCGCCTTGTTTATCAGCCTTACCGTGCTGGCCTTCAATCTGCTTGGTGATGGACTGCGTGATGCATTGGATGCACGCATGAGGAATCAGGAATGAGCGAAGCAGTAGCCGTGCAATCTGATCCTGCCTTGCTGGAGGTGGAGAACCTGACAGTAGAGTTCGACACTTACGGTGGCGTGGTCAAAGCCGTACGTGGTGTGGACTTTATCGTCGAGCACGGCAAAACCCTGGCCATCGTCGGTGAATCCGGCTGCGGTAAATCAGTCACCGTGCAGAGCATGATGGGATTGATTCCCATGCCTCCCGGACGAATAACCGCTGGTTCGGCGCGTCTGCGCGGTCATGAGGTATTGGGCCGGAACACGATTAATGGCAAAGAGATCCGTGGTGCGGAGATCGGCATGATCTTCCAGGATCCGATGACTTCACTCAATCCTACTATGACTATCGGCGACCAGATTGCAGAACCGCTGCAGATTCATCGCGGCTATTCAAAACGCGATGCTTTTACCGAAGCGGTCAGATTACTGGAGATGAGCAAGATTCCTGAAGCTGCCAAGCGCGCTCGTCAATACCCATTCGAATTCTCCGGTGGCATGTTGCAGCGCGCGATGATTGCCATGGCCATCTCCTGCAAACCTTCGATCCTGATCGCTGATGAGCCGACCACTGCGCTGGATGTGACGATTCAGGCCCAGATTCTCGATCTGATGCAGGATCTGCAGAAAGAAACCGGCATGGCGATCATTCTCATCACTCATGATCTCGGGGTAGTGGCGCGCATGGCAGATGAAGTTGTGGTCATGTATGCGGGAAAAGTCGTTGAGCATGGCACGGTGGACGATGTGTTCTACCGTTCGGCTCACCCGTACACGGTAGGACTAAAGGAAGCCATGCCGACCAATGATCCGAGTCTGCAGCATGAGCTAAAACCCATCGAAGGCAGCCCGCCGGATCTGTTTTCGCCTCCCATTGGTTGTGGTTACTGTCCACGCTGTCCTCATGCCATGGCGATCTGTGATCGACAGCACCCGGATGATTTTCTGTTGAGCGATCATCACTTCTCCCGCTGCTGGTTGCATCATGCTGATGCCAGCAACAAGCCCGATGACATTTATTTTGGAGACAGCTAGCAGTGTCGGCCCTGGTTAAAACCAATTCACTGACCCGGTTTTTCGACATCGGCCGAAACCAGCGCGTGCATGCAGTGGATGATGTGTCGCTTGAGATTGCTGAGAAGGAAATCGTCGGCCTCGTAGGCGAGAGTGGTTCCGGCAAGTCTACCTTCGGCAAGACGGTGTTGGGGCTGTATCCCAAGACTTCGGGCGAAGTCATCTTCAAGGGAGAGACGCTGCCACAGAAGTACTCACCCGCTGACTTTCAACGTCTCGCGGTGTCCATGCAGATGATATTTCAGGATCCATATTCCTCTCTTAATCCACGCATGACTGTAGGAGAGATCATCGGTGAAGGATTGCGCCTGCACGCAGACTTACCGGCAACTGAAGTTAAGGACAGGGTAGCCTCCTGGCTGCAGCGCGTCGGGCTCAATGCCGATCATATGTCCCGCTACCCCCATGAGTTCTCCGGCGGACAGAGACAGCGCATTGGCATCGCTCGTGCCCTTATCCTTGAGCCAGAATTCGTGGTGTGTGACGAGCCTATCTCGGCACTGGATGTTTCTGTACAGGCGCAGGTGATTAATCTGCTTGGTGAGTTAAAAGACAAGATGGGGCTGACCCTGCTGTTTATCGCCCACGACCTCTCCATGGTGCGTTACGTGAGCGATCGCATGGCCGTGATGTACCTGGGGTCGCTGGTGGAATTGGGCGATGCCGATGAAGTGTATTTCAATCCCAAGCATCCCTATACAGAAGTGCTGGTAGGTTCCAACCCGGAGCCGGATCCAAATGTGGAACGAAGCCGACCTTCTACAGCAATCAAGGGAGAGATCCCTTCGCCAGTGAACGTACCCGCCGGTTGTCGCTTTGCCAATCGATGTCCGAAGGTCATGGATGTTTGCCGCAGCACGACGCCGGAGCTGATTCCACTCAAAGACCTTAATCGACAGGTTGCCTGCCACCTCTACACCTGAGCTTGGTTTCCAGTCCGGAGGCCAGAAGCGAGATTGTTTCCTATTCTTCTTCCTGCTCCCTGACGATGTTCGTCAGGGTACGAAAATCTGTCTTGCCGCTGCCCATGTAGGGAAATTCTTCCACCACCACATATTTTTTTGGCAGGGCCAGGTTGGGGAGTTCGTCGGCGAGCTTCTTGTTTACTTCCTGGGCATCTATTTGCTTGTTGGTGACACCGATGATGCGAGAACCTCTCTTTGCATCCGGCAGTTCGACCGCACAACATTCCACTTCTTCCGGCGTGACGTTGTTCAGGGTTTCTTCCACCATCACCAGGGAGATCATTTCGCCGCCAATCTTGACGAAGCGTTTGAGTCTTCCCTTGTGCCACAGGAAACCGTCTTCATCCAGGTAACCCAGGTCGCCGGTATCGTACCAGCCCGATTTCAGGCGCAGGTGGGATTCCTCGACATCGTTCAGATAACCCTGCATGACACCGTCGCCCTTCACCATGATCTTGCCGGTTTCTCCATGCTCGCAGGGCGCCCCGGTATCGATATTCTCGATTCGAATCTCTGTACCAGGAATCGCGATGCCGATTGAGCCAGGCTTGTTGTTGTCGCGAGGATTGACGGAGATAACCGGAGAAGTTTCCGTGGTGCCATAGCCCTCGAAGATATCGATACCGTGTTTCTCCCGATACAGCTCGCGCAGGCTTTCCGGACACTTGTCAGCGCCGGATACCGCCAGCTCGACACTGGCAAAATCTCCAGGCTGTGACTGCCTGGCATAGCCTTCAAGAAAGAAGGGCGTGCCAACCAACAGCTGCGGTTTTTCTTCCTTGATCATTTTGGCGATGATCTTGAAGTCGAGAGGATTGGCATAGGCAATGGCTGTCATGCCAAGGCACAGGGGAGTCCAAAGATTAATTGTTAGGCCGAAGACATGAAAATAGGGTAATACCGCTAGCAGGTTATCCATGTCATAGATATCCATCATCTCTGAGAAGGAGTCTATGTTGGACAGGAGGTTGCGCTGGGTTAGCTGGACGACCTTGGGCTCTTTTTCAGACCCGCTGGTAAAGAGGATGACAGCAGCCTTGTCCAGGTCATCGCCACCGGTGATGCGACGAAGCAGCGCCATGGGCATTTTGGACTTGATAAAGGCGATGAGCTTTTCCATGCCACCGAGGCTGGTGAGAATATCCTCGATAAACACCATCTCCGGCAGCTCTTCGCAGCCGACCTTCTCCAACAGGGCACGTGCCGTGACAATGGTATGAAAATCACACTGCTGCTGGGCATAGCGACAGTTTTTCGCCGCTCCAGTTGAATAGTTGATCATCACCGGTGTCAGGCCAGCCATCAGGGCGGCGCTTACCGCCAGTGCGCCACCGGAGCCCGTGGGCAACATGATGCCGATGCGGCCCCGTTCCAGCTTGCGGAACCGGCGTGCCAGGATCAGCGAGGCGATGAGGGCCTGGGAATAGGAAACATCCCGCCCGGTTGCCTTGTCTTTGATGGCAATCTTGTCTGGATGCTTGCGCGCCCGGGCGATGAAACGGTGCTGTAACATGAGGCGCAGTGTATCCCAACAACAGTAGGCATGGAATTAGCGGAAACGCTGGGCTACAGCTTGGCGGAGGTGGAAACTCGGGTTAAATACCCCCCGAATTGAAGAGATTGATCTGGCACATGAAATGCCGAAAATGTGATCCAGGTTTACAAATCCGACTAAAAATACCTATAGAGGGGGTATATAATTCCTACATAATCTTGGTGAGAGCGCAGCGTGTGCTCTCTGATGACTAACTGGGAAAACTCATGAAAAAATCAGTGATTAGCTTGGTTGCTCTAGGTTTGGTGCTGGGTTCGGGAACTGCCCTGGCTAACGGCAAGAAAGATGGTGAATCTGATGTGGAAATCAGCCACATGCCGGTGTCAGAAAACTTTATTCTCTTTGTAACTCCCAGTGCATTAAAAGGCCATCTAAAGCATGGAGACTGCATAGTAACACCCCCACCTCGAGGATCTGACTTAGAAGACGCCGTCGAAGACGCAGTATTTGATGCTGGCCTCGAATTGAGTGAAGCCTATGATTGTGAACGCGAGGACGATAAGCCTGGCGGAGGCCCGAAAGACGAGTAACGTCTCTATCATCACTTAACAAATCCTGGAAGGCTAGCACTTGTGCTAGCCTTCTTCGTTTCCGGCTTCTAGAATCTGTCTGGTATTCCATTTGAACAGTTCAACAATGAGTGAAGCCGATGAAGTATGAGGGTGGTTGCCACTGTGGTGCAGTGCGTTTCGAGGTTGATGTAGAAGAACCTGTCGAGATTGAGCGCTGCAATTGTTCCATCTGTGCCAAATCGGGGTATCTGCACCTGATCCTGCCAGGCGATCGATTCAAATTGCTTAAGGGAAAGGATGCGCTTAACACCTATACTTTCAACAGTGGTGTAGCCCAGCACTATTTCTGCAAGACCTGTGGCATCAAGCCTTTCTATATTCCTAGGTCTAATCCCGACGGCGTCGATGTTAATGTCAATTGCCTTGACCAGGAGTTGAAGAACGCCGTGGTAGTGGAGTTCGACGGCCAGAACTGGGAAAAGAACGCACACAAGCTCGCACACAAGACTCAATGACAAGCGTTAAAAGAGCAACATAGTGCGCGCGTTCCTGATCCAACACATCAATACCTTCTGGCTGCTCATTGTTGGCACCTGCCTGGTGCTGCTGTTCATGTTCCCGGATGCCATCACCAGGGATTCAATCTCCGATTTCCTCAATGGCCTGGGCGCCATGGCGTTGCTGGTCTATATCCTGCTCTCGCTGACGCGAGCCCTGTTGATGATGCCCTGCACGCCTTTCGTGCTCGCAGGCGGCATTACTTTCCCTGAGTGGCCCTGGCTGGTCATGCTTATTTCCTACGCCGGTATTGTGGCAGGCGCCTACCTGGTATACAGTTTCCCGGCTTTTGGCAGCTACGATGAGTTTCTGGAGCGGAAATACCCGGACAAGATCAAGCTGCTGGAGGAAAAACTCCACGGCAGACACTGGTTCTGGATTATAGCCGGCTGGTCATTTTTTCCTCTCGTGCCCACAGATGTGATCTGTTATGTGTCGGGCATTGTGAAATTGCAGTTCAGGAAAATGGTAGCGGCAGTTATCGCAGGAGAAATTCCGCTGGTAACAATCTACGTTTTTGTTGGCGCGGAAATAGGTGAGTGGTTAAGGATATGACAGCACGGATGAGGTTCAGCGACTCCCTGAAGCTGATTCGCAATATCAAAACGACAGGTACGATAGCCCCAAGTTCCAATGTTCTGATCAAGCGTCTCCTGGCACCAATCGATTTCGATACTGCCAAATGCATCGTCGAACTCGGCCCGGGAAATGGTTGTGTTACTCGCACCCTGCTCGAGAGAATGCGGCCTGATTGTGATCTGATTTGTCTGGAACTCAACAATGAGTTTGCAGAAAATCTGCGCCTCGTCGGCGACCCCCGTCTCCATGTGTTTAATGCTTGTGCATCATCGATCAGGGAAATCCTGAGTGAAGTTGGTGTTGCTGAGCTAGATTATGTCGTATCGAGTCTGCCGCTGGCATTAATCGATGATGTTGTTGTGCAAGCAATACTGAACAGCATCGGCAGCAATCTGAAGGCCGGTGGGCGCTTCCTGCAATACCAATACAGCCTCGCTAACTACAGCGACGTCAAACCGCTTTTTAGTGATGTGAAGCTGGGTTTCGCTTTACGCAATATGCCACCGGCATTCGTTTACGACTGCGTAAAGTAATACCCGCTATCTCTTTAGTTATCTGTTAGAGGGATGCGGTTGTCCGGGTCCGGACGAAAGATAAGATAGCTCAAATCGGTTTCCAGTTCGCTGAACCAGTGTGGCGTATGGCCTGGAATGATGATGATATCGCCGGGCACAACTCTTCTCGACACACCACCCTCAATGGCAGTACCACGCACCCAGGTTGCATTCTCCTGCCGGGCCTCAGTCATGGTGCCACCTGTTACCAGGGTGGCATAGCCGCTAAGCATGTAATAGATCTCGGTGGTATTCACCTGGTGCAGGTTTGAACCACCAGGAAATTCTTTGGGTCGAAATACGCCGTAGACACCGATCCGATAGTCACCGGTGACTTCAACTGTCTTGATTGGACGATCACTCACCCGGTCTTTTGGTAATGCATCGATAAACCTGGTGACTTCTTCAACGGTCACGTCGGTCGCGAAAGGCAAGTTTGCAGGTGCAGGTGATTGACCATGCAGTGGTGCAACCACCAGCATGGAAAATAGCAGGATGATCTTCTTCATGGCTTCAGTTCTCCGGGTGGCAATTGCCTGGTGATGCTCTCGCCCTGCTAATTTTCTGGTAGTGCGAAAGCCAGCAGCTCGGGGCTGTGTTCGCGATCGCCGATGGCGACCACAACATATTGCCGTCCTTCATGCATATAGCTGATTGGTGCGTTTGTCGTTCCTGCTTCCAGCCTGATTTCCCAGAGATCTTCCCCGGTTTGCTTGTTGTAGGCACGGAAATGGGGGCCACCGCTGTTGGTAGCGATCTCAATGGGCATATCCGGTGGAATGCGACCACCGGGGCGCTGGTTGGTTAGTCCCTCGCCGAGGAACAACAGGGTGCTGGTCAGCAGAGGTGTCGGTCTTCCGGGTACGCCAAGCTTCTCCAGATTCAGGTGCGCGATAGCCGGATTGTCGATCGGGCCATAGCCGTTGGGCACCATCCACACGTGTTCGCCGGTATTCATATCGATCGCGGTTACCCGGCCGTAAGGTGGTTTGAACAGGGGCAGACCCTGAGGTCCGGCAATCCATCTGCGCGAGCCCTTGGTGTAGGCAAGATTGGTCACCTCCGGATCGCCAGGCAACAGGTCGGCGACGAATGGTGAGGTAATGGATGGAATATAGAGGTAGCCGGTTTCGGGATCAAAAGCAGCGCCCTGCACGTCACCGCCACCCTGGGAACCCGGCAATTGAATAGTGCCTTGTGTCCCACTTTCCATACGAATTGAAGGTGGTGTGAATAACGGGCCAGTGACATAGTTGTTGAATATCTCCAGTGCTTCGGCACGCAACTCCGGAGTGAAGTCGATCAGGTTTTCTTCTGTAGCGCCCTGGCGATCGAAGGGTGCTGGTTTGGTTGGGAAGGGTTGCGTGGGCGATGTGACTTCACCAGGCACATCCGATTGCGGCACCGGTCGCTCTTCAATGTCCCAGACAGGTTCACCAGTTTCCCGATCGAAGACAAACACAAAGGCCTGCTTGGTGATCTGGGCAATCGCCTTGATCTCGCGGCCTTCGACATTGATATCCATCAGTATCGGTGCGGCGGGTGGGTCATAGTCCCAAAGCCCATGATGGACGGTCTGATAGTGCCAGATTCGCTCGCCAGTCTCCGCGTCCACGGCAACCAGGCTCTGGCTGAACAGGTTGTCTCCCAGGCGATGACCACCATACATGTCGTTGGTGGAAGAAGAGATTGGAAGATAGACCATGCCCAGTTCTTCATCGGCGCTGAACAGTGCCCAGACCGGAGAGTGGCCAGTGTATGACCAGGACCTGTCCTGCCAGGTATCTGTGCCGAACTGTCCTTCCTGGGGAATGGTGTTGAAGGTCCAGCGTAATTCACCAGTGCGCACATCGAAGGCATGCACATCGCCGCGGGGTGCTTCTTTATTGGAGAAGGTATCGGTCATGGCCTGGCCGATGACGACAACGTCCCTGACCACCATCGGCACTCCGCCCCAGCGGAAACGTTCGAAATCAGCAGGAAAGAGTTGCAGATCGACTCTGCCGTCGACGCCGAAGTCGGCATAGGTCTCGCCGGTCTGTGGATTCAGGGCATAGAGATAAGTGCCGCGCTGCACAAACAGTCGGGCATCATCGCCGTCTGACCAGTAAGCCGCGCCACGAGTGGGTGCGCCGGGCAATCCTTCTGCCCCGCCTGGTGGCTGCTGTGTCCAGATAGTTTCGCCTGTTCCCGGATCAAATGCTTCCACCAGGCCAATACCATTGGTCACAAAGGCAATGCCATCATGAACAATCGGCGCGCCATTCCAGCTGGTGGAATAGCGCTGCTGTGGATTCATGTCCAGGTAGTACTGATCGACTGCAGGGCGCCGCCAGACGATTTCCAGATCGTTAACGTTGCTGGCATCGATCTGGTCCAGCCCTGTGTATTTGGTGCTACCGATATCGGCGCCGTAGGCTTGCCATTCGCCGTTCTGCGCACCCCGTCCAGCGACGCTCCATTCTCTGGCATCACCTGATTCCGCAACCATCACCGCTTCCGGATCAGATGCTGGCTGGGTGGAGGCAGTATCTGAGCCGCTATCGCAGCCCATGAGCAGTGCCATGGCGCCGGTGGCAAGAAGTATTGATCGATATCTGGAAGAGGCTGTGAAAGACGGATTGGTCATTGGTGACGCTCCATTCTTGGTGTTTTTTCTCGATTCTACAGAAAAAACCGCCCGGGTGAAGGAAACAAGGCACAGGCAGTGGATTACAGGAGTTGAAAGACACTGCGGAACTGCATAGTCTCAACGCCGGGTGGGCTGGAAACAGCCAAAAAATAGCCCGACAAGTTGGGAAGAGATACTTGTCGGGCCCATGCGCAGTCTTTCGGAGGATTGCGGGGAAAGAGAATAAGAAGAAATGAAAATCTTTGATATGCGTCCATCATTCCATGGATATTCATCCAGTAGTATTGTGAGCTGGTATTACGAGCGCGCCTGGACCACGCTCAATGGTGCCAAGCGTGCCATCGTGGCAAAGACCGTAGATCTGTATACCAGCGAAATTGATGAGCAGCATCGCACCATCAAGTTCAATATTCCGGAAAATCCCGATGACGGGGACCAGTTCCTGGAATGCAACAAGAAAAACATCAAGATCATCGATGACTTCTTTGCCGATAACACGGTTCGTTCGAAACACTTCCGCGACAACCTGGAAATATTCGTGGCTCGCGCCATGGATGAGATCTTCGATCTGGAGATTTGCGAGATACTGAAGCAGAAGCTCTTCCCCGAGAAGGCGATTCCACAGACCCAGGAAGAACTGGATGAACTGCTGGCTGAGACGAACTCCAGCTACACCGATGCGGTGAATGAATGTGTAAGGATTTTTCGCAACGGTCTCAGCGACGATAGCGTCGAAGAGCTCGAGATCCTGGAGAGCAAGCTGCTGTCTGCGAGGGAAATGCTGGACAAAAACGTCGGTGCGATCGAGCATGAGCTGAAGCGACGCAACGATCCAAAAACAGAAAAACAATAACTCACTTCGCTGCACGGCGAACAGGGGCAACGGTGATGTCCATGGATGTAAAACTGACGAGAAGACAAACCCTCACTTCCATGGCAGCGATGGCAACGCTGCCTTACAGCAATTTTGTCCTCGGACAGGAAAACCGCATGCGCGGTGCGCTGATGATCCTGACCACTCCCTATACAGAATCGGGCGAGGTGGACTACGAAGATCTGGCACGGGAAGTGGCGTTCTGCGAGCAGTGTGGTGTGCAGGGTATTGTCTGGCCGCAGAATTCCAGCGAACAACGCTACCTTAGTAAAGAAGAAAGAATCAGAGGCTTTGAAGTACTGGCACAAGCCCGGCGCAATACCAATCTGGTCATGGTACTGGGAGTGCAGGCAGAAGACACCGCGGGCATGGAAGAATATGCGCGCATCGCAGAGCGATTACAGCCAGATGGCATGATCGCTATTCCACCAACAACTGCCAATTCACTTGCCGATATTCGGGATTACTATGCGGCACTTTGTGCCATTACCGAGCGGCCGATATTCGTGCAGACCAGCGGCGGTCCGGATATCGAGCTCACCATCGAATTTATCGTCGATTTGGCGCGGGAATTTCCCCAGTGCGGTTATGTAAAGGAAGAGTATGGCCGGGTACACGAACGCATGTTGGCGTTGCAGGAATACCAGCCTGATCCGATCAGAAGCATCTTCGGGGCAACACTGGGCAGGGGCTGGTTATATGAGATGCGTATCGGTACCGATGGCGTAATGACCGGAGGGGCCATGTATGCGGATGTCTACGCCCGTATGTGGGAGCTCTATCAGGCCGGCGACAAAGACGCACTGAGGGACTGCTACGCGAGATTGTTGCTCATTCAGAACCTCGATAACCTGATACCCGGCGTGCGCCTCTATGTAATGCAGAAACGGGGCATATTCAAAACCACGAAGTCCCGCCGCGGCGAATACAGTTTTACACCACAACAGGTTGCAGAAATCGAATATCGATTGGAAGCATTAAAGCCTTATATGAATTCGGCTTGATGCGGATATGGCTGGTTTGCTCAAGGTGTTTTTCTCGCCTTTAACCAGCTGAGTCCGTTCAGGGAATCCCGTTTCCTGCCTTGCTTGATCAGATCAAAATAGTTTCTCTGGAAGTAAATCAGGCCATTGCGAACCTTGCAATAACTGGCACCTTCTACCCTTTGCTTGTCTCCCTTCGCGCTTCCGACCTTGAGGGTCGCGGCCCAGGAAATAAAGAAGCTATTCTCGTCCTCGATTGAGGTGATGATGCGGATCGATGCCGAGCGTTCACCGAGAACATCGGTGCAATAGCTCAAGAAGGCGTTCTTCCCCTGCAGGGCATGGGTTGAGTCCTCGTAGTAAATGTCCTCAGCGTACAGGGAGAGCAGCTCCCCGGCCGAGTGGCGGTCCACCTGCGCGCAGGCTTCGCTGAAGCGCTGCAACGGGCTTTCAGGTCTGGTCTCAAGCTGCTCTGGCTGTATGTGGTGCTGCTGGTTCAAGGGTCGAAATCCGCTGTACTTGGTTCCCTCTCAATACGGCTTCTGCTAGGGTCTGGATCACAGCAAAATTGAGGGAAATTACAGTGATCTGGCGAGATTTTATCGGCGTAATAGGTAGCTATGACCACGATGGCAACAGCGCTCGGCGGCTTTCAGATGAGATCAGCCGAGGATAGACAGGCCGGTCCGGAAACTGCCGGACGCCCTGCGGTTGCAGGCATCGCGGAAGCGGAGTCCGATGAGGCCCTGCTCATAGCAGTGGGCAATCAGCAGGATACCGCCGCGTTCAACAAGCTGTTCCAGCGCTTCTCGACCCGTATTTATGCGATGGGGGTCAAGCTGACGCGGAACGAGCAGTTGGCTCATGACCTGGTGCAGGAAGCCATGGTGACCGTCTGGCAGAAGGCGCCACTCTATGATCTCGACAGGGGAACCGCCCAGAGCTGGATCTTCACCCTCACCAGAAATCGTTGCTTCGACATGTTGCGCAAGATCAAGCGCCAGCCGGCAACGGTGAGTGCAGACGATATCTGGCCAACGATAGAGGATCAGGATTCCAATCTGATCCATGACGAGCAGGGCAGCAAGTTCGCAGAACTTGAAAACATCGAACGATGTTACGAACAACTACCCGAGGCGCAACGCGCCGTGGTAGAGCAGATTTACATACATGACCGAACCCATGAGGAAGCCGCACGGATTCTGGAAATCCCGCTAGGCACTTTGAAATCCAGGCTACGCTTGGGCATGGGTAAACTAAGACAACTCCTGGGTACCGATACCGATACCGATACCGAGACCTAGAAAGATTCAAAGCCGGAAACAGAAATGAGTATGCAAGAGAATCATCACCCCTCTGAACAATTGCTGGCAGATTTTGCTGGCGGAAAATTGTCTACAGGCATGAGTGTCGTTATCGCCGCGCACGTCGAGCACTGCCAGAGCTGCAAAGAGCAGACTGCTGATTCGGAAGAATCCGCGACCACGGAGTGGATTGCTGAGGCAGATGTAGAAGCCAGCACCGGCGCGCCGGATTTTGCCGACATGGCAGCGAACATTGTGCAAATGCCCCAGGCGAATGCCAGGCGAGATGAGGTCCCTGCATTTACTGAGATGCACATGCTTGATCACAGCGTGCGCTTGCCCAGAGTGCTGGCGAAGATTGCGGCAGAGGGCCTGGTATGGAAAAAGCTGGCTGGTGGTATCAATCAGGCATCAGTTGCGCTGGACGATGAGACCCAATGTGAATTTCTTTATATGAAGCCTGGCAGCCAGGTTCCTGTGCACAAGCACCTGGGTAATGAGGTGACATTAGTGCTCGATGGCAGTTTCAGCGATGAGCTGGGCAACTATCAACCTTCTGATTTTGTGGTCAGGGATGGCAGTCATACCCACCGCCCAGCCAGCGAAGAAGGGTGTCTCTGCTTCGCCGTGCTCGACAGTCCATTAACGTTTACAACCGGTGTGGCGCGACTACTCAATCCTTTCCTCAAGTATCGCTTCAAGCGGGCAACCAGCGCGGGTTCACTCTAGCGCTTACGCTCAGCATCGATATTCATGGCGATCGATATTCTTTCCCGATCGCCCTGATACACCCTTACTCCATGCCTTAGCCAGGCTGGGAACACCACCAGGCTGCCTCTTTGCAGCTTGAGTTCTGATTCGTACTGCTGCGGCGTACCGTCGGATGACACCATGCGAAACGCCGTTTCCTTCATCGCCACCATGGGGAATCGTGGATCTTCCACGTAGAAATTGCCCCCGACCGGATTTTCAGGCTGCTCCGGGTCATCTCCCATGTCGATGTAGAGTACCGCCGCCCAGAGATTACCCGGGTGACTGTGCAGGTGATTGAGCCCACCGTCTGGTGTCACGTTTGCCCACATGCGCACTACCCAGTCGTAGTTGTCGGGGCTCGATTCCTTGAAGTGGCTCAATCGCCTGGCAATGTTTACTGCAGTCTCGGCCAGGCGCTCGGCGCTCCGCCCATTGCAGCATGTCGGTTGTGGAATGCCAGCCACCGATGTTGGATCGCTGCACGCCCTCGCCCTCGGCCATTTTGCTACGAATTGCTTGCTCGAGGTCGGTCATCAAGTCTTCACCATTTTTCAGGCGACAGTAGGCAATAGGCGTTTCAAACAGGCCTACATGATGGGCCTCAACTTTTACTTGTTCCTCGGTTTCTATCTGACTCATGGGGCGGCTAACCACTGTAATAAAAGTGCAAAAAAACAGTCGCGGAACTGAAACATGCCCCTCCTATTATGGCACGACTGATCACCTGGGAAATCCAGACTGAACCAAATTGAGGAGTCGACATGAAATTTAACAAGACACGAGTCAATGCGCTCGCAACAGCGGTTGCACTGGGCGTTGCCTCTATGGCTATGCAAGCTGCAGATCAACCATCAATTCCAGCTTCCAGCACGCTTCCCAGCACCGCATTCACTGGTGGTGTGACAATGAACAATGGTGCGAGTTTTCATGAGGTTGTACCTCCAACAGAACCATTCGATTTCCTGGCGACAATCAAGCCAGCAGGTACACACGTCGGCCGCAATGCATCATTATTCGCGATCGCAGAAGCCGACGGGTTTGGCCAACTGACACTCAACTCAGAAGGTCAGTGGGTTGCACACGATCCCAATAATATACAGTCTTTTCAGACGAAAGCCCTGGCTTTTTCCGAAGCTATTACTTTAGTTGATGACCTGGTTGCGAATGATGTCGGCGGCGCCGGTGTGACTCTGAAAATTACAGTCGGATATTTTCTGGAGTCTAGCCCGAGCACTCTGCATCAAACAGCTACGCCTATTTCAGTAACAATTGCCGACAATCCTTCCGGATGTCCAGCTGGTACAACCCAGAACGCTGCAACATTTGAAGGTAAGCCAGTTTGCAATCTTCCAGCAGATCGAATCCTGACTGATGTGCATCTGACCGATAACAACGTTTACTTCGCGAAAGGAACGGTTTTCATTGGATCAAATACAGTTAACACGCCAGATGCAGATAGGGTAAGCCTGACAATTGACCCCGGCGTGAAAATAATTGCTGAGGGTGGGCAAACAGCTCTGGTAATCGATCGTGGCGGCAAGATTTTTGCCAATGGTACTGCGGCGAAGCCGATCATCATGACTTCCAGTCAGGACGATGGTTCTCTCGACGTGCTCAATGCTCGCGGCCTGTGGGGCGGACTCACCATAAGTGGTTCAGCTACCCAGAACACAGCCAGCGGTTTTGCTATTGGTGAAGGTTCTACCGGTGAATACGGCGGTGGCACTTCTCCAAATGATGACGACAGCAGTGGCGCGGTGACCTATGTGCAGATTCGCTATGCCGGCTTTCCGATCACTTCCGATGATGAGCTGAACACCATATCCCTGCAGGGCGTAGGGCGTGGCACTATCCTCGACTACATCCACAGTCACAACGGCGCGGACGATGGTATCGAGTTTTACGGTGGTACGGTGAATGCCAAGCATATCCTGATCACGGGCCAGGACGATGATGCCCTGGACTGGACCAATGGTTGGACTGGCAACCTGCAGCACGTAGTAATTCAGCATACAACCGCCGGCGACAACTGTATCGAAGCAGACAACCTTGGCGGCAACCCGACTGCAACGCCACGATCCAACCCAACGGTTGTCAACCTGACCTGTATCACCAGTTCCACCCAGAAGGCCAATGGCCATGCTTTCGAGTTGAAGGCAGGCACCGGCATGCAGATGTATAACTCGGTGATAGGTGGACAACTGGAATCTACTGAAGGCTGTATCCTGATCTCTGGCGACGAGACTTTCATTCAGTCGGGTGCCAACGCATCCAGTCTGAACGGGACCCTGCGCATGGAGAACAGCCTGATTACTACCGCGTGTTCCGAAGCCCTTGCCGGTGAAGGTACCTTCTCGACCGCAGACTGGTTTGCGGCACAGGCTAATACCACTTCCGGTACCGTTGATCTCGGCGGTGAAGAGGGCTGGACAAATGGCTCAGCAATTAATGGGGTAACGCCGGCGGCGCTTAACGATTCCTTTTTCGATTCAGTCGACTACATCGGCGCAGTGAAAAACTCCTCCCTTGACTGGACTATTGGCTGGAGCTTCGACTTCGATTAAGCAGCAGATTTTAGTTATCAAAAAGAAGGGGTGCGTGAGCACCCTTTCTTGTGTGTGGTATCTGCAAAAAAGGAAACTTCTCGATTCGACAGATTTCAGTCAGTTCACCGTCAGTAATATTTATGTAACACAAATGCAATAAGCTAATCAGCAGTTGTATATGCAATGCTTAGGAGATTTGAAGACAATGAACCGCAAGAAGCTGCTGGCTATTTGCGTGGCCGCCACAGTCAGTTCACTGGCAATGGCCCAACAGCCTCAAATTGAAGAGATCTCGGTAGTTGGACAATTTGTTCCCGATGAGAAGAGGGCCACCGACGCGATCTCCAATGTGGTTGATGCAGAAGAATTTCAGCGTACCGGAGATGCCAATATCGCCGAGAGTCTCAAACGCGTGGCTGGATTGAGTACCGTGGATGGCAAGTTCGTTTACGTGCGCGGCCTGGGTGAGCGCTATTCAACTACCTTATTAAATGGGGCAATCCTGCCGAGCCCTGAACCTATCAACCGGGTAGTACCTATGGATTTGTTTCCAACGGCAGTTCTGGAGAGTGTCCTGGTACAGAAGACCTATTCAGCACAATTTCCCAGCGAATTCGGTGGTGGTGTGCTGCAAATGCGCACCAGGAAGTCGACCGATGAGTTCTTCTTTAACGTCACCTCCAGTGTTGGCATGGTTCAGAATGTAGCATTCAACGACGGTTTCCGGGTCGATGGCGGTGATTTAGACTGGCTTGGCATGGACGACGGCTGGCGCGAGCAGCCTATGCTCCTGCAAGTCGCAACGGCCAATGATCAGGAGCTGCGCAAATTCAGTCCCTTCTCTGGAGTGGGTGTTCCCCAGGAGCAACTAAATGAAGTTGGTCGCAGTTTCCGTAACCAGTACACCCCTACGGTAGAAGACCTGCCGGCAAATGTTAGTGCCGCAGTCTCCACTGGAAATTTTTTCGAGCTCAATGACAACGGCGCCAAGATTAATTACCTCGCGTCCGTCAATTACTCCAATGCCTGGGATACTGACGTAATTGATCGAGACACCTATGTACCCGGTTCCAATGGCTTAACTTTGCGGGAGAACCTGGACTATACCGGCACCGGGAACAGCGTCGACCTCAGCGGGATCTTCACCACCGGCCTCGACTTCAACTTCAATCACAACATTCACCTCACCTCTATCGTGCTGCGCAAGACCGATAATCTGGTTTCGCGACAAATCGGCACCATCGAAGCGGAAGAAGATGTAGAGATCAATGAAATCAGATGGATCGAGCGCGAGCTGTTCTCTAACCAGTTGCAAGGAGATCATTATTTCCCTGAGTTTAATGAATTCACCTTGAACTGGCGCGCCAGCCGCATCAAGGCAGAGCGAGATTCGCCGGATGAGCGTATCTTTCGCCGGGACGCAGGTGAGTTTTCCTCCCGCGTAGACGGCAACCTGCGTAACTGGAGTGTGCTGGATGACACGGTTAGCGATTTTGGTGTTGACCTGAGTATGACTTTCTATGGTGGGCCAGCAAACTCAACCATAACCACGAAGGCAGGTTATCTGTATACAGAGAAGGCGCGTGAATCAGAAATTCGCCGTTTCGGCTACGCATTCGCTGGTGTGCAGGCCAATGACCCGGTATTGCTACAGCAGCCAATTGAGGAGATTCTGACCCCAGATCGAATCACTGCCGATGGTTTTGTGATTCGCGAGATTACCCGGCCCACTGACAACTACGAGGCGGATAACGAGTTAGAGGCATTCTACGGTGAAGTCGAGTTCAACTTCGATGACCGTTTGCGCTTCACCCTGGGCGCACGTCAGGAAGACTTTCTGCAGACTGTAGATACCTTTGATCTGTTCAGGCCTGGTACTGGTTCTCGAGCATTTCAGGACAGCAGTGAGTTGCTGCCTGCTTTCAGTGTGACGTTCATCAATGGTGACCACCAATTCCGTGCAGGTTATTCCGAAACCGTATCCAGACCTGATTTCAGGGAACTGTCTCCCGCTGCTTTTACCAATCCGCTAACCGGTAAGGACATCATCGGTAATCCGGATCTGAAGATCGCCGAGCTGAATAACTATGACCTGAGATGGGAATGGTATTTCGGTTTCAGCGACTACATGTCTGTTGGCTTGTTCTACAAGGAATTTACCAACCCCATAGAAGCATCCATTCTCGACAGTACAACTCGTCAGGGTACTTATATAAACGCTGAGGGCGCAGAAAATTATGGTATCGAGTACGAAATCTACAAACGACTCGATTTTCTTGGCGAAGACTTCATCAATGGAATCGGTGAAGACTTCTATGTTCAGGCCAATGTGTCCTTTATTGATTCTGAAGTGAGCATCTCGCCCGAAAACCAGGGCGTACTTACCACGTTAACCAGGCCGTTGCAGGGGCAGTCTGACTGGTTGTTCAATTTCCAGCTGGGTTATGAACCCATGGCCGGAACCACGGCAACTTTGCTCTATCACTATTTTGGTGAGCGTATAGCCGAAGTAGGAATCGAAACGGCACCGGATCTTGTTGAACAACCTTTCGGTGAGTTGAACTTTATCTTCATTCGCGATCTGACTGACGAATTGTCGATGACGTTCAAAGCCAAGAACATTACTGATGAGCGCAGCCAGATCACCCAGGGCGGCTTTGAAACGACGGGCTACAACAGGGGCAGGGAAGTTAGTCTCCAGCTCGAGTACACGTTCTGACGAGATCTGGATTGCTCACCCACTGTAACAAAACTGTAATATAATCTTGCTTAAATATTCCCAGTTTTCGCGGCATTGCGCGGATTTCCTGATCCCTGCGGCACAGCAAAGAATCACTTCTCCATGAAAGCAGAATCCACCATTCTTATCGTCGACGATGAAGCCGCTATCCGGGACATGGTAGGCATCACGCTGGATCTCGCGGGTTTTACCAGTCTCAGCGCCGCCAATGCCCACGACGCCCATGTATCAATCATCGATCACAAGCCCGACCTGGTGTTGCTGGACTGGATGTTGCCTGGTGGCAGCGGCATAGAACTGGCTCGCCGGCTGCGCAGGGATGAAATTACAACGAATATTCCAATAATCATGCTGACGGCCAAGGCCAGCGAGGACAACAAGGTCCAGGGCCTTAATGAAGGTGTCGATGATTACATCACCAAGCCATTCTCTCCTCGAGAGCTGGTAGCAAGAATAAAGACAGTATTGCGTCGTGTTAATGGCAAGCAGAAAGACAAGGTACTGCAGGTGTTTGACCTGAAGCTGGATCCTACCAGCCATCGCATTACCATCGAAGACAAGCCAGTAGAAATGGGTCCAACTGAATTTAGATTGTTGAAGTTCTTCCTGTTAAACCAGGAGAAAGTTTTCAGCAGGGACCATATCCAGGACGCGGTGTGGGGTGGCAATGTCTACCTGGAAGAACGAACGATTGATGTGCACATCAGGCGCCTGCGCAAGGCGCTGTCTTCGATCGAGAACACGGCTATCGACTATGCCAAGTTGATCCAGACCGTGCGCGGTGCCGGCTATCGCTTCTCGGTGCGCCCGCACTAGCTCAATTCCTGTTACTTCTTTAGTTAGCTTCCTTTAAATCTTCTCTTACGCTGTCGCTGGACAAGTGTTTAACTCCCGTGGCAGCATCATCCGCTGTTCCCCCTGGGCGATCTTTTTAAATAATCCGCAGGATTTAACTTGAGCCACGATCATACCGAACCTCCCTCCGATCTGACCTTGCGAATCAAAGCCCTGGAAACATTGCTGGTTGAGAAGGGGCTGGTCAAACCAGAAGCACTGGATGCAATCATCGAAACATACGAACACAAGGTTGGGCCACAGAATGGTGCTCATGTGGTGGCCAAGGCCTGGACCGATCCGGAATTCAAGAAAGCGCTAATCAACGATGCAACCGGCGCTGTTGCTGCACTGGGCTATACGGGGAGGCAGGGTGAGCATCTGCGTGTGGTTGAGAATACGGCAGATACACACAACCTTGTGGTTTGCACGCTCTGTTCCTGCTATCCCTGGACGGTGCTTGGCTTGCCGCCGGTCTGGTACAAGTCCGCTCCCTACCGGGCGCGGGCGGTGAGTGAGCCTCGCTCGGTGCTGGCTGAATTTGGCACCGTGCTCGATCCGGAAGTAGATATCCGGGTGTGGGATTCAACATCCGAAATGCGTTACCTGGTTTTGCCAATGCAACCGGAAGGAACAGAAGGCTGGAGTGAAGAGCAGTTGCGTAGCCTGGTCAGCCGCAATGCCATGATCGGAGTGGAGCGCGCCCGTTCTCCCGATGAGGTTGCACCATGAACGGCGCACACGATCTTGGTGGCAAGCACAGCCTGGGACAGATAGAACCTGAGGCAGAGACAGAAGAGCCCATCTTTCATGCAGAATGGGAGCGACGTGTATTTGCGCTTACCCTGGCTACCGGCATGCTGGGCAGGTGGAATATTGACGAATCACGCTTCGCTCGCGAACAGCAGCATCCGGTTGACTACCTGAACAACAGCTACTACGAGAACTGGCTGGCGGGATTGCAGAGGCTAGTACAGGAGAAACGGCTGCTGGACGACAGCACTATCGATCCTTCTCGAATCCCTGATGCTGCTACTGCGCGCAAACTACTCGCCAGCGGTGGGCCGACCGAGTTGCCTGAGGAAGCGCCGGCAAAATTCTCGGCAGGCGATCAGGTGCGTGTGCGCAAGATTCAACACCGTGGGCACACACGCGCCCCTGCCTACGTACAAGGGGCACGAGGAGTCATTGTCGATCACTATGGCGCGCATGTATTTGCCGATGACAATGCAAAGGGCAATCGTCATGGAGAACACCTCTATTCTGTAGCCTTTTCTGGTGCTGATCTGTTTGGTGCTGATGCTGAGGCAAAAGAAGTTCGTGTAGATCTCTGGGAACCTTATCTGGAACACCTGGCACCATGAGTTTTACCAAGAGCCCACAATTAAGTGACGAACCCTCATTCAATGAGCCGTGGGAGGCGCAGGTCTTTTCACTGGTAACTGCACTGGTAGATCAGGGTGCGATCAGCAGCGAGGAATGGTCCCAGGCATTAGGCGCCCAAATCACTGCAGCGCAGCAAAAAGGAGATCCTGACCTGGGTGATACCTACTACCAGCACTGGCTGGCCGCACTGGAACAGCTGCTGGCAGAAAAGGAAATTGCACTGGAGTCTGAACTTCAGGAATTATTCACTGCCTGGCGAGACGCCTACCTGTCGACCCCCCACGGTCAGCCGGTGGAATTGCCAGCCAGATAGAGCCAGCCTATTCGGGATACCAGTTGCCGCGACGAAACTCGATACCGCTGCCTGCCAGGGCTGCCTCGAAAGCATCCAGAGTCTGTGCGACCGTGAGGCCATTGGGCAACTCTCTGCCCTCAATGTCTGGATTCGCCAGGCGTCTCGACCAGTCCTGGTCATAGTGATAGGTATAAACCACCTCGGGGTCGATGATCCTGGTGCACTCGGCCGCTGCCTCCGGTGTCATGCGAGCAGGGGGAATGTTCATCGGCATGAAAGCAACATCGATATCTTCCAGTGATTTCACTTCATCGACACATTCGGTCACGCCGGCAAAGAACAGGCGTTTACCCCCTATTGTGAGCACGTAACCATTGGCATCACCGTAGGGATGCTCCGGGGCACCGGGAATAATATCGTAGGCGGCAATGGCCTCGACTGTGACCGATGCAATTCGCGCAATATCACCAATTTCCATTGCAATGGCATCGGGCAGGGCCGGCAGCCCATTGTTTGGCGTGACCACGCTGGAGCCAGGATTGCGCAGGGCAGCTATGGCCTCCGCGTCGAGGTGATGCCCGGGGCTGTCGGTGACGATGATCAAGTCGGCCGCCTGCATGATGTCGGTACCAAGCACTCCCCAGGGATCAACCTGAATGACCGTTCCCTGGTATGTCAGCTGCACACTGGAATGCACGATCGGGGTAATCTCGATATCACCCTCTGCGGCAGGAAACTGATCGGCGAATATTGTGCTGCCAAATAGCGAGACTGCGATGAGCCCAGGAAGCATCCGGCGGATGTTGGTGAAAGTAGCTGTGAATGTTTCAGTTGCTGTGAAATTTACCAAAGGCGTGATCATCTCGATTCCAGCTTGTATCCGATATGGGTGGTGGCTGCAAAGTCACCCATAGAGTGCAGAATCCAGCGCCGCTTGGCAATCTCCCCGTGCCGGTGAGGCCTCTCTGGAATAGGGCTTGCTTCTGCTATTAAGCGCCGGATATAGTGACTCTTCACCCGGTAGTTCCAACCCAATAATCAGGTACAAGGACCGGCGATGACTAGAAAAACCAACGATTTCCGAGAATCTTCCCAGCTCGATCCCCAGCAGGCATCTTCCGGGGTGAAGATTTGCGACCCCCTCACCCATTCCGGCCAATCCCGCCGGGACTTTCTGGCAGGGACTGCCAGTGGATCTGCGGCAGCTGCCCTGGGGCTTGGCTATTCCTCTCCAGTGTCGGGCCAGTCACAGGGGGCATCCCGTACCGAGATCAATCTGATCGTCAATGGCCGCTCAATTGCGCTTGCCGTGGAAGATCACTGGACCCTGGTTGAAGTATTGCGGGATCAGCTCGATCTCACCGGCACCAAGATCGGTTGCAACAGAAGTGAGTGCGGCGCCTGTACGGTGCTGATGAACGGCCAGCCTGTCTATTCCTGCAGCCAACTCGCTGTCTGGGCTGATGGCGCCGAGATTCAGACTGTAGAGAGTCTGGCAGCGAACGGAGAACTGTCACCCCTGCAGGCGGCATTTGTCGACAACAATGGTCCCCAGTGTGGCTTTTGCACTTCCGGGCAACTGATGACAGCAACCGCATTGCTTAACAACAACCCAAATCCTGATGCGGACCAGGTCAGGGCGGCCTTGGTCGGTAACCTTTGTCGCTGTTCAAATTACAACGCTATTGTGGAGGCGGTTGTGGCCGCTGCAGAGCAAGAGAGCGGGCAGGGGGGTGTGGCATGAATGAACCTAACCGAAGCGGCCTCGAACCTCTGGCGACGATTGGCAACGCCACCGCACGTGTCGATGCAGTTGAGCGGGTCACCGGCGCCGCAAAATATACCCGAGACGTAAAATTACCTGGCATGTTGTTTGGTCGCGTGTTGCGCAGCCCCCATCCCCATGCGCGTGTAGTGTCTATCGACACTTCGGCAGCAGAAAATCTGCCTGGCGTGATCGCGGTGATCAGTGGTGAGAATGCCCGCATAGTGTGGGGCGCAGGTTCCATCAACGGCGGACGCCAGTATAACGATCCGGTAAAGGAAGCGACGCTGCACAAGCGCTTAATCTTTAATAATCCTGTGCGCCATGTCGGTGACGCGGTAGCCGCCGTGGCAGCGACTGATCGCCATATCGCCGAGCAGGCCCTGGCCCTGATCGAAGTTGAATATGAAGAGCTGCCCTTCGTGCTGGAGCCGGAAGCAGCACTGGCAGATGATGCTCCTGCGATCTGGCCGGAAGGCAACCTGTGTCCTGACGTGCAGGGTAATCTGGAGCCGATGACTTCAGACCTCGGTGACGTGGAAGCAGGCTTTGCAGAAGCCGACCAGGTTTTCGAACAACGATACGAAACCGGATTTATTCACAATGCGCAGATGGAGCCCCGATGCTCATTGGCCAGTTGGGAGGGCGACAAGCTTACCTTGTACACCCCATCCCAGGGCATCGCCAATTGTCGTCACGACACCGCGCGGGATCTTGGCCTGGAAGATCATCAGGTGCGAGTCATTACCCAGTATATGGGCGGCGGCTTCGGTAACAAGAACCAGAATCAGGACGCCGATCTGATTGCTGCGACACTGTCCAGGAGAGCTGCTGCACCGGTAATGCTGGAATATTCGCGGCGAGATGACTGGCTGGGTGTGCACGGTCGCTGGCCCACGGTACAGCACTACAAGATAGGGGTAAAAAATGATGGCACCGTGACGGCCATGCAGATGCGCGCCTATAGCGGCATGGGCCCCTACCGGAAGAACTCGGGCGGCATCAGTGGCATGGATTCCTATGCCTGCCCCAATCGCCTGCGCCAGATCTACCCGGTCTACACCAACAGAACCACCTCGGGTAATTTTCGCGCACCTTCGGAGCCGCACGGAGTCTATGGTATCGAGTCCATCATGGACGACATCGCCTACCGCCTCGATCTGGATCCGGTGGAGTTCACCCTGAAGAACATGCGGCGTCCCACAGAGGATCGACCGTACACAAACTATTCTCTGGACGAAGTAATTACTACAGGTGCCGAGCAGTTCAACTGGAGCGGTCGAAGACGTGTGACACCTGGCTCCGATGAGGGGCCGATCAAGCGCGGTGCAGGCTTCTCCTTCATGATGTTTCGCGCCGGACTGGGCACCAGCAGTGCGATCGTAAAAGTCGATGCCGATGCCAACTACACACTCTACGTTGGCGTGACCGACATCGGGCCAGGCGCCAAGACAACCATGGGCATGATTGCAGCGGAGGCTCTGGGAGTGCCGCTGTCGCAGGTGGAAGTCGTCTGGGGCGATACCGATCGCTGCCCTTACTCTGTTGGCGAGTCCGGTAGCCGTACCACTATCATGACTGGCTATGCCGTGGTGCAGGCGGCAGAAGACCTGAAACAGCAAATCAATACTAGTGGCATGCCAACCGGCGCAGACGTGCTCATAGGCTCGGCGACGCCGGTGCCAAACACCGATGGCAAGATCAGGCAATGTTTTGCTGCACACTTTGTCGAGGTAGAAGTCGATACCCGCATCGGTACTACAAAAGTAAGCAAATACGTCGCAGTGCATGAGTCGGGTCGCATCATCAATCCGACTACTGCCCGCGACCAGATTCGCGGCGCAGCGATCCAGGGAATCGGACAGGCACTGCACGAAAACCTGCTCTACGACCCTGCCAGCGGTCAGCCGCTGACGCCTGGCTACTACAGAGCCAGACACCTGACTCACCAGGACATACCGGACATCGAAGTGACTTTCCTTGAAGTGGATGATGGCTACGGGCCATTTGGCGCCAAGACGGCGGGCGAGTCGGGGATCATCCTGGCACCGGCAGCGGTCGCCAATGCTGTGGCCAACGCCACGGGCAAGCGCATGCGTTCACTACCCATCTCCCGGGACAAGATTCTGGAGGCGATGGCATGAAACAAGTAAGCAATATCAATGTCAGCAGTTTTCGTGAAGCTGTGTTGGCTGCACAGGAAGCCAGCGCCAACGGCCAACAGTATGCATTCTCTGGTGGTGGTACCGACCTGCTGCAACAGATCAAGGATGGAACTGACCTGGCGGATGTGATCATTAATCTGCGTAACATCGAAGAAGGAGGCCATATCGCCTCCAGCTCGGCCGACGTTACGCTCAGTGGCCTGACTACTCTGACTGAACTGGAAAGCGATGCGCGAGTCATCTCGACCCTGACCGCCGTGGCGCAGGCAGCGGCGAGTGTCGGCACACCGCAGATTCGCAACGTGGCGACGCTGGCCGGCAATGTAACCCAAAGACCATGGTGCTGGTATTACCGTAATGGTTTCGATTGCTATAAGGCAGGCGGAGATCAATGCTTCTCGGTCAATGGCGAGAATGGCCAGCATGCCATTTTCGGTGGCGGTCCATCCTTCATAGTGCATCCTTCAGACATTGCTCCAGCGCTGGTTGCGTTCGATGCAGTGTTCCAGGTTGCCGGCGCCGATGGCGAACGAGAAATTCCGGCCGATGAATTTTTCCTGTTACCGCGGGTGGATCCGGCGCGTGAGAACGCGCTCGCTGCCGGTGAATTACTCACCGGCGTACGCATTCCATTGCCATCCGCCTCGACTGTTAGCACCTATAACAAGATCATGGATCGTGCCGCATGGACGCACGCGGAAGTGGGCGTCGCAACGGTCATTCAGCGTAGCGGCAATGAAATCGACAGCGCGCGCATCGTGCTCGGTGGCGTCGCACCGATACCCTGGCGGGTGGAGGCAGTGGAAGCATTCCTGCAAGGCAAGCAGATCAGCAGCGCGGTGGCTCATGAAGCAGGAGAGCTGGCTATAGCCGAGGCTCAACCACTGGCAAAGAATCGTCACAAGCTGCCCATGACAGTCGCTGCCATCGAGGATGCGATCCTCAGTCTCGCTGCGGGTTAGGAACACCAGTATGCAGAGAAGAGACTTCTTACGACTAAGTCATCATGGCAAGGACAAAAGCGGAGAAATAGCCTGCGACAAGCTGTATATGTACTGGCGTGATACTGTCTCTCATCAACAACATGGGATGTCGGAGCAGGGAACTCTCAATGACAGTGAATACTGGGCAGGCGAACCCGTATTGGAAACCCGACAGCAAAGCCCGGAAGAGTTTTTCAGGAATGTGTTGGGAGAACTCAATACCCTGGATTCGGTACTGGTTACCGGAATCGAATGGTTTTCTGACGATGAGTTTCGCATCCGGGTGCAGGATCTGTTGCGGACTTATCAGATAGGCGGCGGCAGTGTGACTTACCAACAAACGCAGGCAAGTTCTAGCGAATGAAGAACACAAGCCCACTACTGTTTGTATTTGCATTTTGCCTTCTGCTTCTCAATGCCTGTGGTGAATCACCCACATCTTCTGAAACAACATCTCCTGAACCCGTAGCAACTACCGGCAGTGATGATATTAATCTCGCTGCCCTGATTAAATCAGCACTGCTTGCGGCCGATGATCTGCCGCAGGGTCTCACTGTCGAAGTAAATGAGGGCCACGTGTTGATCAGCGGGCCACTGCAATGTGAAGATTGCGGGGGCATGCGCACGCCTGGAAGCACCGGCACCATACAACAGAGTCTAGGTGCCATTGTGCGTGCAGTACCCGGTGTCACCGAAGTAGACTTTGATCTCGATTACTCCCTATAGGCTGTGCAGTTCTGCTGAAGTTTTCTCCTTGTCCCCCTGTTTTTCATGAATCCAATTAATGCATTGAAGCGCTGGCTCGGTGGCGCCAGCGAACAATCGCCGACAAGCGATCTGGAGCTGGCGAGCAAACACTGGGGCGAGAAAGCCCAGGAAGCAATCCAGGCCCTGCGACCCAGCTCCTGGGCAGAATGCCCAATCGTGCTGAGCGAATACATCAATCCCCAGGTGTCTGGTCACGCCGAGCGTGGCTGGTTGGAGGCAGTTGCGTCTGATTATTTTGCCGAGCCGGTAGATGTCGCGCTCAGTCTTGGTTGTGGTGGTGGCGGTCTGGAGCGGCATGGTCTGCAGCTAGGTATCGCCGGGCGTTTCGATGCCTATGATGTGTCGGCGGGTGCAATCGATGTGGCGCAGGAAGAAGCCCAAAAGTCGGGACAGGCAGATGCAATCCACTATCAAGTTGCCGACCTGAATCGAATTGAGTTACCGACCGATTGCTATGGCGCTGTCTTCGCATCGCAATCTGTCCACCACATCGAAGACCTGGAACACTATATGGCCCAGGTTCAGCAGACCTTAAAAGCGGGTGGTCTGTTTATAGTTAATGAATTCGTCGGGCCCAACCAGTTTCAATGGACTGACGCACAACTCCAGCATGCCCAGCGACTACTGGAAAGTATCCCGGAAAAATTTCGTGCCTGTATTCGTGAGGAGGGCATCAAGCATCATGTGGAAAGGCCCACGATTGAGGCAATGAATGCTTATGATCCTACCGAGGCTATTCGTTCCGAAGACATCATTAGCCAGATGGAAGCGAAGTTCACCATCATCGATCGCCGGGATTTCGGCGGCACACTCCTGCACCTGGTGCTGGACAATATTGCCGGAAACCTGAGTGAGACCGAAGCAGGAAAGCAGGTGTTGCGACGACTGATTGATGAGGAGAAGCAACTGATAGCGAACGGAGAAATTACCAGCGACTTTACCGTGCTCGTGGCAAGGAAGTAATTCGGGTCCCGGTGATGGCAAGCAAGAAGTTTGATCAGATTCGTCAACGAGCAGAGAAGCGCAAAGGGGGTGCGGCGGAGCTGAAGAGAATCCTGCCCAAGGTCGCCAGCAAGAAGGCCTTGCAGGCAATTTCTGACGATCGCTACCTGTCCATGATGACGCGCTGCATCAACCAGGCAGGATTCAGCTGGAAAGTCATTGAGAACAAGTGGCCTGAATTCGAAGAAGCATTCTTTGGATTCGATGTGCGCAAACTGGGTTACCTGTCGCCCGAACAATGGGAAGCCTACACCAGCGATCGCAGGGTCGTGCGCAACTGGCAGAAGATCAAGGCATTGCAGGAGAATGTATTTTTTGTCCAGGATGTTGCCCGGCAACACGGCTCCTTCGGCAAATTCATTGCCGAATGGCCTGCCGAAGACCAGATCGGCTTGATGGCATACATGAAAAAGCATGGCTCGCGCCTCGGAGGACAGAGTGCTCTGTGGTTCTTGCGGCGTATGGGCAAGGACTGTTTCATTCTTTCTCGCGACGTGGTCACTGTGCTGAAGAGTGTTGGGCTGGAAATCGCAGAATCTCCAGCTTCCCAGCGGGATCTGAAGAAAATCCAGGCGCAGTTTAATAGCTGGCACGAACAGACCGGGCTTCCCTATAGTCACCTCAGTCGCATCGCAGCCTGCTCGGTTGGCGAGAACTATCTCTAGCAACTCGGGAAGATAACTGGCTGATAATCAAACTAAAATAGTGCTGCGCACGGTATGGAAAATCAGTTTGACTCAGCCCGGGCATGTCTTTAGGCTGTGCCCATTACTAAAACAAGACGTTGCAGGGACGCGCAACCAGAAGGAACATTTCATGACCAGCTCACTTCCCAAGAAAGCGCTCACAGTTATCTGCGCAGGACTCTTCCTCATCAACGCACCGCTTTCGGCACACCATGCCAGTGCGCCATTTTATGATCCTGAAAACCGAGTCTCCATCGAAGGCTCGATTACCCGATTCGTATTCAGAAATCCACACGCATTCCTTTTTATCGATGCCGTTGACGAAAATGGCCAGACAGTTGAGTGGCAGGTGGAACTGGGTGCACCTGTGAGTCTTCGTCGCACCGGCTGGACACCCGATACCCTTGAAGTGGGCATGGTTGTCAAAGTAACCGGCAATAAATCCCGCGCAGATGGATCCTTTGGCCTTTGTTGTGTCCGCATGACACGCGAAGACGGGAGCCCGGTTCTGCGTGGTGGTCGAGTCGAAGAAGAAGATCAAAACTAGGATAGGCAGCGAGGCGCGCAATCAATGAAACAACTACAAAAGATTACTTTCGCTTCCCTGGCTTCCTTGTCCCTGGCACTGCTGGTACCGCAGATCAGCGCCCAGAGTGATGCTGACATTCCGGACCTTGAAGGTATCTGGGATGGCGGATTCAGTGTACGCCCGGTGAATGGTGTCGATGTGCCCTGGGGCGAAGACAACTTTCCAAAACTCAATGCCAGGGCTCTCGCCTACCAGGAGGTCTGGGAAGAGACCATGGCGCCGAAGTATGACTGCCAGCCTGCGTCATCTCCCGCTATTCAGTATGATCCCTACGCAATGCAGGTAACCCAATGGCCGGATCGAGTCATGTTTCGTTATGAAAAAGACGACCAACTACGCACGGTTTGGCTGGATGGCCGGGAGCCCAATGCGACTGACTTCAGCATCCAGGGTTTTTCTACCGGTTATTATGAAGACGGTGCACTCTATGTCACCACGACGCATTTCGTGTTCGACATCGCAGGATTCGATGACTACAACGGCATTCCTTCCTCTGCCCAGAAAGTGATCACCGAACGCTACTGGCGAGAAGGTGAAGAGCTGCGCATAGAGTTGACTGTTGAAGATCCCATGTTCTTGCTGGAGCCTACTTCATATAGCACTCGGTGGTTGCCCGCAGCAGAGGGTTACAAATTGCAGGCATACGACTGCGATCCTGAAGCTTCCCGCGCTTCAGTGCGTTTTTATCCTTCCAAGTACGACTAATCTGCGACTCTTGATGCTGGTTTAGCCTGTTCCCACATAGGGAATCAGGCGGCCGGCCAGTAACACACCGAACCACATGGTCAGCGAAGTATAGGCAGTGCACCGAACCAACATGGGGCGGGTTCCTGCTTCGCCATGCGCCAGCATGATCGGGCTCACTTTCCAGTGATAGAACATGGCATTGAGCCCGGCAATCATCACCAGCACCATCTTGACCTGAAAACCGATATTGATCGAGTAGCGGCCAGGATCTCCATAGAAGAACAGCACGCCGGTGATCAGGTTGAGCGCAAAGCCGAGAACTACCAGGGGCAGTAACTGATGAGTATTGCTTGCCTTGAGTTTGGGTAGGTGGCCTGCCATGTGCAAATCGACAACGATCAATCCACCCAGCATCAGGGTAAGCCCGATAAAATGGATAATCTCCAACACCGGCCATAACCAGTAGGTTTCAGCTATCCACTGATTCAGTGCACTGTCTGCTGCGATGCTGGCGAAATAATTCCACATGATCAAAAGATATAGGCGATTAATCGGCCGGCAATAATCGCGCCGATCCACAAGGCTAATGAAGCGGCGGCCATGATCTTGCCAGTGTTGTCGACTATGAGTGCTGGTGCTGCGCTAATTGATGTCGCTTGCAATAATTTCTGAATTCGCCAGGACAGCAACATGGCGATAGCGATGCAGGTTAATTTCGACAGGAAAGGAACGCTGGTGCTCAGGTATGAGGCCTGGGAAATAAACAGCAGAAATCCGGAAATTGCATTGATAGTGAACCCGCACAGAGCCAGCTTGTTTAACTGCAGGAATACGCCGCCATCCACGTCAGGAAAAAACCCGAGCAACTTCAGGTCACGCATGGCGTAGATGCCGGCAATCGTGGCAAGGCCGACGATATGACAGGCCAGTAACCCAGGATAGGCGTATAGGGACTCACCCACCCAGATGGCTACGCTGCTGTTTTCCAGAACACTAAGCAAAGTGCTTCCAAATGATTATTTTTATAGACATCTTTGCAGCTCAGACCGGGATGCAATCTTGCAAGTGCTCGTTTACTCTAGGTCCGTAGCCGACAAAAACTGCCGGGCTCAATTATGCTGAGGATGGGCAGGCAGGTAAACCATTTGTCGGACTTTATGACATCAATCTATCGAAGAGTAATCACCAGATGAAAAGGCTTTTATTCGTTGTGGCCGTCCTGAATATTGCCGGGGGCGTGAGTGCAGCTGAATCTGACACACTTGAGCAGTGCCTGTTGCGGGAAGTGCAGTCGGCGGACAATGTAAATCTCACCGCCGGAGAAATATTGGACAGTTGTAGAGAGCAGCGTCCGGTATTCACTGCTTCATCCCGGTTGAATCTCGAAGATGATGTGATTGCCGAACCGCAAATGCCTGCAGGTTTCCGTGACTTCTTTACTCCCTATAAGCAGAACTACTTCATGTTCGGGTCCATGCGCAACAAGAACGGTGGCGAGCCCTTTAGTGGCAAGACCATGGACATCAAATTTCAGTTCGGCATGAAGTTCAGGGTTTTTCAGAATACCGTTGAGTATGATCGACTCAGCCCTCTGCACTTTGGTTATTCACAAAAATCCTGGTGGGACATTGCCGAATCTTCGGCGCCATTCAAGGAGCACAACTACAATCCTGAAATATTCTGGGATTTTCAGGACCCTCTTGCTGAAAACGGATATCTGCCCGCAGAACTTGGCAGGTACGTCGATCGCTTTGGTTACGAGCATGAGTCAAATGGCCTGGCTGGAGCCACTTCGCGCAGCTGGGACCGAATCTATGCACAGAAGACCCTGAATTTTTCAGAGCAGAATCTCAGTCTGCGCGTTAAAGCCTGGAACGTGGTGAACAAGGGCGCTGAGAACAACGATATTACCGATTACCTGGGCAACGTTGAGGCAAGGCTTACTTATCATGCGCCGAGTTCCCGTTGGCAGGTGAGCACTACGGTGAGAAAGGGCCACGACACCAGCAAATACAGTTATCAACTGGACTACATCTCCAACATGACGGCATGGCTGAATACTCGCTTCATGCTCAGTTATTACGACGGATATGGCGAAGGACTGATCAGTTACAATGAGAAGACCAAGAGTCTTCGGGCAGGAATTTTCGTGCCTATTGAGTTTGATTAGCTTGCCTATTAAGTATTCAAGATTCTGCGGTGCATTACTGCTGGTCTGCAGCTTTTCCCACGCACAGACGCCGGAATTGCTGATCAGTGGTGCCAATGAGGAACTGACGGCAAATATCCAGGCTCACGCACGCCTGTCGGGTCTTGCCTGCGACGCGCCCCAGTCGAGGGTGGCAAACCTGCTGCCTCGCATCAGGCAGCAGGTTGTTCGGGCATCGCGGGCTCTGGGTTACTACCAGTTGCGTCATCGGGTCAGGGGTGGCCGGCAGGATGATTGTTGGCAGATAACCATCGAAGTTGAGCCGGGACCGCCGGTCATGGTTGAGAATGTCTCTATCGATATCGATGAAAACGCATCGTTTTTTCGTTCGGTCATCGAGCAACCGCCTCTGCAAAGTGGACAACAACTCAACCAGGCAAATTACGAACGCATCAAGGGCCAACTCAATGCTCTGGCGGTGGAACAGGGATTCTTCGATGCACGCCTGGTTAATTCCGAGTTGCAACTGGACCTGGTGAGTAATACAGCGAATGCTCAAATTAAATTTTCGCCCGGCGAACGATATCGCTTTGGTGCGTTTCGAATTCAGGGTCACGAAATTCTCGGTGCAGAATTTATCAACCGCTACATAGATGTCGACAGCGGAGAATTCTTTTCTTCCTCAGCCCTGTTACAGATTCGACAGTCTCTCACCGAATCACTGTATTTCAACAATGTCACGATCTCGCCGCAGCACGAGCAAGCAGTTGGCCAGGAAATACCCCTGGCAGTGAACTTGAGCATGCGTGCAAGGCGGGCTTTTACCCTGGGCGGTGGCGCCACGACAGATATAGGGCCGCGGGTGAGAGCTGACTTTGAAAACCGCTACCTCAATGCAGTCGGTCATCGCTTCTCTGTGAACTCCAGTGTCTCTCCCGTGCAGCAGCAGCTGGATTTCGGTTATGAAATTCCCCTGGCTAATCCGAGAACACAGAGACTGGAATTCTCCCTGGGTGTATTGGGAGAAGATGTGGATGCCTTCGACACGCGTACCGACAAGCTGGGCAGCAAATATACTTTTATCGATAGTCATGGTTGGAGGCGGGACTATATGCTGAGCTTCCAGCACGATGAGTATCGATTGCACGATGAGCAGAGGGAAAGCTCTGACTTGCTTATCCCCGGCATCAGTTTTACCCGCACCCAGGCTGATGACACCCTGTATCCGAATCGAGGCTGGCGTCTGTTTGCCGAGCTAAAAGGCGCACACAACGCCCTCATTTCAACCGAGACATTCCTGCAACTTAATGTAGTCGGCAAGGTGATCGAAACCATCGGGCCGGGAAGAGTTTTGTTAAAGATGGAGGCGGGCACGACCCTGGTGGACGATATTCTCGACCTGCCAGTTTCCCTGCAATATTTCACCGGTGGCGACCAGAGCGTGAGAGGCTACAAATATCAATCCCTTGGACCGATCAACGACCAGGGTGAAGTGGTAGGTGGCAAGCATTTGTTGTCGACTGGAATCGAATACGATTTTGGCATCTTACCCAACTGGAAGATGGCGGTATTCGCCGATGCGGGTAATTCATTCAATGACTTCTCTGATTTTCAGTTCAAGAAGAGCGCAGGAGTCGGGATACGCTGGATGTCACCCATCGGCCCAATTCGCCTGGATGTCGCCAGAGCGCTCGACGATGACAACAAGTTCAGGCTTCACCTGACCATGGGGCCAGACCTGTGAGCGAACTTCAGAAAAATATTGCCAGGCGAATCCTGAAGATTGCCTCAGTGATAGTCGCTGTACTGGGACTTTTTGTGCTGCTGCTTGCAGGGATGCTCTCGACCGAGAGCGGCAGCCGTGTTCTGGTTAATTACGGCATCGAAACACTCAACAGTGGCGAAGCGCTCACAATAGAAATAGAAACAGTCTCCGGCACTGTTTATTCAGGTCTCAGTTTTACCGGGCTTCGCTTGCAGCATCCATCAGTTGACCTTAGTGCCGGGTCGATGAGCAGTGCATGGAACTTCTGGAACCTGTTAACAGGGAACCTGACCGTAGATGCTGTGCAAGTCAGCGACCTGCATCTTGCATTGCCGGAAGCGACAGCGAACGATGAAGAAGGCGATGGTGATGCAGGCGCCGAAATTCCCAATTTGCCAGCACTGAGTCTGCCTCGGATAGTCGTCCAGGGATTCACCACGGATGTTGATCCGCGCCTCGCTGCACAACGAATCTCGGCGGCAGTTACAACCAGTGGTAATCAAATCCTGATTGAAGAGCTGGACCTCGATTCAGCGAGTGCCGGTGCGCAGGCTAACATCAGTCTCCAGCTTGGTCCGGTGCTGGAGTTCGAGCTGGATGCAGCCTGGCAACTGACAGAGAACCTGATTCCGGACCTGCCTGCGCTTGCCGGGCGGACAAGCATTCGCGGCAATCTCGAGGAAATACAGCTCGAACAGGAACTTCAGTCGCCCTATGGCATAGTTTCCCAGGGCAGCATAAGCAAGCTGGCAAGCCCGGATGAGCTGGAATTCGACCTGAGCCACAGGATCAATCTAGTACGTCTGCCCCAGTTTCCTGCGCCACTGGAATCCCTGGCCATTACCGGGGTAACCCGGGGCTCTATGGAAGAAGTGACGTTCGAAGCCAGTGGTGAAGTGGGCTTGCTCGACCTTCCCCGGCATCAATTGTCTGTGCAGGGCGATTGGTCGGGACAACAGCTTCGCCTCTCTGCACTGGAGCTGCAACAAGGCGAAACATCGATGGGCGGCTCGATGGCATTGAGCATCGG